>WQSB01000026.1 GCA_009788085.1 Defluviitaleaceae bacterium | reverse complement strand
CCATCATGGAAAATTCGCGCTTCATGTTAGGTATGCTGTTACGGAATTCCCGTATTTTGTCTGTAAAATGCTCTTTATCTAGGCCGGGTGCTATATGAACCTTGCCGAAGCTTCCGTTAATTTCTGTAATTGCCATATCCATTGCCCAATTTCTGCTTGGACTTGAGGACTCGCCGGACGCCAATCGCTGCACATGTTCATTAAATGACTGCGAGAATAACTCCGCTTTAGTGGGGTTATGGCCGGTTAATTGCGGACATAATGTATTGCTTATAGGAAGTTGATTCAATATGCTTTGCAACATTTCGCTTCACTCACTACCGAATTCAGCATAGTCAGAAATATCGTAAGGGTTCTCTTGCACATAGTCCTCTAAGCTTAGTCCTGTTTCAGATAGTGCTAATTCCCTAAAAGAGCGTACCTTGAATTCCTTTTCAATAGTGATTACATTACCACGAACACCGACTTTTACAGTATCATTTTCTTCAATGCCCAATTTTTGCAAATAGGGTTTGGGAAGTCTTACGGCTGATGAGTTTCCCCATTTTGCTACTACTACCTCCATTAAAATCAGCTCCTTTATATAGTGAGTATATCATATCATTTCATGCGCCTCAAATACTCAAGTGTCCGCATACTGCACTGTAATTGCAGTATTGGCATGGGCTTTTTGGGCCTTTGAATGGCTTGGCGGTGATGTCGCCCTGGGTCATTCGAAGGCCTAGTTCTTTTACTTTGTTTTCTGCGTCGCGGCTTAGATTTAGGAAATTTTCAAGGTCGGCGGGAGCTTCCACGGCCAGGCCGGACATTTTGAAGCATTTTAATAAACCCTCTTCCCGGGCGGCGTCGCTCAAAATGTCATCGGCTTGGATAATGGGGTCGTCTATCGGGAAGTAGAAAACGCCGCCGGGTTTGGCATTTTTTCTGGCTTTGCTTCGGGATTGCAACATGGCGTTCATGTATAGCATTAGTTGTAACTGTATGCCATGCCGCACCTCCTCCGGGCTGAATTTCGCCTGGCCGGATTTATAGTCGATAATTTTTACATATTCATGGTCTGCGACGGTGTGAATGTCAACCCTGTCAACACGCCCGGTCAGGCTTAGACTACGCCCGTCGGGAAGGGCCGTACTGCTTAGAATTTCAAATTCCGTCAGGGTTGGTTGGTATTCGCCGCGCTTGATTTGTTCGCAGATGGCCCAGCATGAGGCCGAGGCCACGCGGCGCACTTTGTTCAAAATATGGCGATTCCGTGCGGTGTCGTGGTAAATGGAGGTATCCAAAATTAATCCTTGTACCAAATCATCTACCAGTGCATTGATTTGCGGGCGGGCCATGGCTTCCAGTGGGGCAATCCGCGTGAATTCCGTTAAAATATCGTGGAACAGCTTGCCCAAGTCCGTGGGAAGCACCTGATAACGCGCCCGGGGCCTCGCGCCAAGGATGTACGACATGTAATAGGCAAATGGACAGCGGGCAAAAGCCTCCAGCCGGGTTGCCGCGGTCAGAATTGTTTGGCCGTATAATAAATTCACGGAGGCGGGGGAAAGTTGATTTTGCGCGGGTGCGGGTGCTTCCGCGTCGCCGTATTCCGAAAAAGACGGGGCAGATGTGGTCTCCAATGTCGGAAACATTTTGCGAATTTTGCCCAAAATCGGAGACGGACGAAGGGCTTTGCCCCCCGGTTCGGCTTCTGCATAGATGAAAATTAGCTTCTCCTTGGGCTGGGACAATGCGCAGTATAAATTATAATAATGGTCTGTGAGTTTGCGCTGATTTTCCGGGGCCAGTTCCAATGCGGTGTTGCGAAGTATTTTGCGCTCGAAATCTGTGAATAGGCCAGATTGCGTTGGCACAGGGGGCAAAATGCCCTCGTTCGCGCCCAGCACCAGCATTGTTTGGATTTCCGGGTAGCGCGAGCGGCCGATGTCGCCAAGAATAACTTGGTCAATCGTAGGCGGAATGCGCCCCAGCCCCACTTGAAAAAGTCCCGCGTCCAAGGTTTGCGCAAAGACCTTGTGACTGACCTTCTCGTCACCCAGAATTTCCACCAGCTTGTCAAAGACCTCGCACAGCTTTGGCCAAATTTGGCCGTGAAGCCGTGCCGTGGCGGGGTCGCCGGCGGCCATGCGGGCGTCAAACCAGCCTTGCAGCGTCTCGGGGACTTTTAGGGCGTATAACATATCAAATACCCGGCGGGCGTGGACTCTTACCGTGGCCATGGAGTCGGCGCGAAGTTTTGCATAGGTCGCAAGAGCGTTTAGTAATTGCAACCTCCCCTCCTCCGCCACAGGGTCGGAAAAAGAATACTGCCAGCGATAGGAGTTTATTCCGTTTGCCAGCGCGTAGTTTTCCAAAATGTCCACGGCGACGGGGTCTAGGCCCGTCAAACGGGTTTTTAGAAAACGAAACACGCTTTCATAGCTCCAATTGCGCATGGGAATTTCCAAAGCGGCGCGAATCATCTCTGTCAGTGGATGCGAAAGAATATCCGTTTCTGTGTCCACAAATAAGGGAATGCCCAAGCGGTCGAAAACTGTTTGCAGAATTTTCTCATAATGGGTGCGGTCGCCGCAGAGGATTGCGATATCCCGGAAGCGATGGCCATTCTCCCGAACTAATTGCAAAATTCGCCCGGCTGTGGCATATACCGCCGCGTATCTGTCGGCGGCGGAAATGATTTCGATGGAGGCATCATTACGGCCATCGTGCCCTGCGAGATATGCAATCGCCCCGCTATCACCGAAGTTTTCCACGAAGTAAGCCAGCCCCGGTGCATTTATGTGGCGATAGTTTTCCTTCATATATATATGCGGCTCGACGGGAATGCGGCTGTCACGCGCCATCTGTGTGAGCTGTTCCATTGTTTCATAGGGCGCGGAGGCGGCGGCTTGGGTTGGCAAAGTTAGCGTAACCGTCAGCCGGTTTGCGCGTTTTAATATGTATAACAAAACCTGACGCTCCTGGGGCGTGAAGCCGGAAAACCCATCCACCCAAAAATCCGCACCGTCCAACAGCTTCAACGGTTCATGGGAAAAAGCCTCCAGTTTTTGGCACAGAAGCTCTGGCATATCGTCGGTCAGGAGGTATTTATCCTTCACTGTTTCGCGGTAGGTCGTCAGAATCAAAGCAATGTCCGAAAGTTTTGCCGCCAAAGCCGGTGACGAGCCAACCGCACGGTCGGTTAATTCCTCCGCACTTACGCGATAATGATTCAGTTCCGTAATTGTGCCGCAAAGTTCCTCCACAAAGCCATGCTTGTCCGACGAGCTTTTATAATAAATTAATTTGTCCGCCGCCTCGAACAGCACTTTTCTAATAAGCATCTGCTTGCCCAAGTCACCCATTATCTGGCCCGCGGGCTTGCCCAACGCGGAAAACAGCCTGTACGCCAGCCGATTGAAACTCAAAACCTGCACCTGTGTGGCGGCCTCGCGCCCGTGGGACAGTAGCAATTTCTCCGATTGTAGGGAAAACTGCTCCGGCACGAGGTAGTACAAGGGCGCGGCAACCGACGAATCCGCTATCCGCGCCCGAATTTCTTCCAGTACAAAAGTTGTCTTGCCCGCGCCCGGGCCGCCTAGGATAAATTGCAGGGGCATGACTGATGCTCCTTTTTGCAACTATTTTACCACAATGCGAACCCCATCCACAATGACGGCGGTAATCGAAGCGGCATCAATGGGCGAATGCGCAATAGCAAAAACATCAAACGACCACCGCGGCGGGAAGTAACTTCCTCCGGACGGTCTTAATGGGATGATACCCTCCGGGGTTTCAACTGCAATCTCATTGCCAAAACGGACTCTCTCCCCGTGATATTCAAAGCTTCCGGTAAAGCGGATGCCCAGCGGGCTTAAAATCATCCCCTCCAAAACGAATTCGCCTATATCGGCCGAGCCCTCCCATTTGCGCATTTGTCCGCTGGTGTCGTCGAAGTAAATTGTCACATCCCAATTGCCTTCGGTACCGTAGCGGAAATGATTTCTAAGCGTTAGCGTATAATGTTCCAATTCATCAATATTTATGGGGAAAATGGATTCTATAAAGGCGTATTGCAACCCATGGTATCCATTTGCCCACTCATGATGTTGAAAATCGGCATTAGTGCCAAAATTTGTATGAAAAGCATCTGTTACTGGCATCCCACCCGGCGCAAGCAGTTCCACACTCACAGTAGACGACGGACCACCAGTCCGGGGGTGATGAGTGCTGCCAGTTTGGATATGAAGGTGTCCGTCAATAATGCCCATATTTGAAATCCATTGCCTATGACCTTCAGATGAATCCCACAAACGACAACCGGGGCTTGGCAACGCCGGGAAATTCCCCTCACCTTGGGGCAATAGCAAGTAATCGAAGTTAAAGCTGGGGAGATAAATAACATCAAAGGCTTCTTCAAGTTCAACCAGCGATATGGGAAATGCCACCTCTTCATAACCATCATTAAAAATGATATGGTCGAAGGATAATCTTAGCGGGTTTGTTGCGCCCCTCGTAAAGATGTATTCAAAATAGGCCGTGTTTGTCTCCCGGTTAAAATAAATTCCGGAGCTATTCATGCTCATACTCATGTTTAACCACATCCATGTCCTCTCCGTCAGGCGGTTTTGACCGCTTACATCCTGTACTGACAGATACACAATCGCGCTGTTGCCAAACTGCCCCGCGCCGATTACTTCCACGCGAATGCCTTGGTCTGTCGCGTAGATTTCAACGGGCTCTAAAATTTCCGCAAAAAACGGATTATGGTCTGCTATAAACCGGTCAAAAGCACCCAAGCTGACCGCCGCGTAAACCGAACCGGCCGCAAGCACCAGCAATGCCGCAAGTGCCGCCGCTATTTTAAATCTTAAACGCGGGGCGGATTTTGGCCCGCTGTGCAAGCGATTCTTCACCCCGGCTTCTAAATTTGTTGTATCCACAGTTATTTGGGAAAACGCATGGGAAATGCGTTGCTCGCTTTGGTCAAGCTTCATATACTTTGCCTCCTATTTGATTCTCAAAGGAATCCAGATATTTTGCCGCCTTTTTCTTGGCGCGTTCATATTGTTTTCTCAACGCCGCCGGGGACGAGCCCATAATCTGTGACAGCTCTTCATAGCTGTAATTATTCATAATACGCCCGTACAAAATCGCCCTTTCTTGGGGTTTAAGCGGCCGCAATGCCTCCATAATTTCAGGCATCGCGCTACTATTCATATATACAACAGGCTCGTTTTTCATATCGCTGAAAAACAGCGGCATACGCCTCTTTCGCTTATTCAGGCTGTAATTATAGGTAATTTTATACAGCCACGCCGACAGATTCCTTCCGTCAAAGCCCCCACGGTTTTTATAGGCAGAGATAAATACATCCTGCACCACATCCTCCGCGTCCTGATGGCTGCATAATATCGAAGCGGCATACCGCAAAAGCTTCTCGCCATAGTCGGCAATTAACTCCTCCAGCTCCGCCTCCCCGCCTGTGGCAAAGCGTTTATCCAGTTCCACATAACCAGCTCCTCCGTATTCAATCGATTGTACCTTTATAACAACGCACAGGATTATTTTGTGACATATTAAAACATAAAAAAGAGCAGGTATCATTTTTGATAACCCGCTAAATAAAATCTATTGATGGAAATATCCTTTTATTTCCCCAAATTTAAGGTTCCGCGAAAAAATGTGGCAAATCCCTCGTCTATTTCTGCATACTTATCAGAATATTCTCGGTCAAAATAATACTCACCGCTTTTTATATGAACGGATAGACTGTCAAGCGGAAAGCCTATATTCCTCATTTTGTGTGGCTTGGAAACAATGTAAAATGGGTCGGAGGCGATGTCATCCTCCATATGCTCATGCATTTGTCCTTCGCCCAAAATCAAACATATTGCATTTTTATATCGAGCCACCATTTTACCGCCCATTTTATCGGCAAGCGTTGAATAATAGGTAATTGTTTCATCATCGTTCATGCAATCACCGATACCACGCACATTAACTCCCGGCTGGCGGTTGTCATCAATCTCATCTATGTATAAACCGCTATCGCAAGAGAACAGCGGCATTTTAAGTGCATTAAAATATGCTAATGCTTTTATTCGAGCATTTTCAAGCGGGCTATTTCCGTTTTCATCAATGTGCAATATCGGAGCGTTTACATCCGCAAGACTTAAAAGCTCAATGCTAAGATACGCCACTCGCTTTTGCATAAATGCTATTTTGCTTTTGTTTGTTGTGGCATACAATAGCTTCATGAAGTTCTACTCCTTGCGTTTCTGGCATTTTATAGCATGGGCACGAAAGTTACAGCAATTGAACACCCGCCGCCTTGCAACCACGCAAAGTTTCCTCATCCCAAATGCTTACCTGANCCTCGCCGATGTGAGCTTTTTTCAGCAGAAACATCGAAAGCCTTGACTGGCCGATTCCCCCGCCGATGGTAAGCGGAAGATTATCATCAAGAAGCATTTTTTGAAATTCCAATTCCCGGCGGTCGTCGCAGCCCGAAATGGAAAGCTGCCTATCCAGCGTCGCGCTGTCAACACGAATTCCCATGGAGGAAAGCTCAATAGCGCAGTCAAGCACGTCGTTGTAAAACAAAATATCCCCGTTCAGCGACCAATCATCGTAATCAGGCGCGCGGCCATCATGCGTCTTGCCCGAGCGCAACACCCCACCAATTTGCATAAGAAACACGGTGCCATGTTCTTTTACAATGGCGTTCTCGCGCTCTTTTGGAGTCAACCCCGGGTACATATCCTCCAACTCTTGGGAGGTAATAAATTTCACCTCGCGGCTTAAATTTAACTCCAACGCCGGATACATTTCCATAAGCGTATCCGCCGTATCGCAGATGGCGTGGATGATACTCCGCACCGTTTCCCGCAAAAATTCCTCGTTGCGGTTATTCTCGCTTATGACCTTTTCCCAATCCCATTGGTCTACATAAATTGAATGCAAATTGTCCAGCTCATCGTCGCGACGAATGGCATTCATGTCCGTATACAGACCGTTCCCAACGTGAAAATCGTACTTGTGCAACGCCAGCCGCTTCCACTTGGCTAGGGAATGCACAATTTGTGCAATTTGTCCGGTTTCCTTCAGGTCAAATTCCACGGGCCGCTCCGTTCCGTTGAGATTATCATTAAGCCCCGTATGCGGCTCCACAAAAAGCGGCGCAGACACCCGCTTGAGGTTTAACTCCCGCGCCAAATTATCTTCAAAAATCCGCTTCATCTTGCCAATGGCTGTTTGGGTTTCATACAGCGATAAAAGAGACTTGTACCCTTTGGGAATAATTAATTTCATGCAACAACCTCCGTTTTCAAATGAGATTAAAAAGAATTTCCTGATAGCGTTTCGTTGCCAGCTCACTTGGTTGCCCTTTCTTGCAAAACTCCAGCTTTGCAAGTTTTGGCACATTTCTTTCAATAATAATCATACCGTCCACAAGCTTGCCTTGCAGCGCATGAAAAGCTTCTAAAAATCGCTCGTCATTTTTTGCTTTATCATAAAAAGACAGGACGTAAACATACTGGAACAAGTTGTAATACCACAACGGATACTCTACTTGCATAAAGCGGGTTCCCATTCCATATTGGCATGGCCCTATGGGTTTTCTGATTGTCCAGTGGGCAAGTAAAAATTCAATTGCTTTATCAAGTGACGGCTCATTGTTAAGATACGTGCTAAATCGAAACGCATCAAGAACATTCAGAGTGGGCAACGGGTTTGAATATTCTGTTTCCGGGCCCCTGCCATATGAAAATTTATTGCACCGCCAGCCACCATCAGTGTATGGAGTATCAAGAAAATATTGCAGCGTTGTTTGTATTCGTTCGTCCTCTACATAACCCAGCCGGCACATCAGACTAACGGCATAAGCCGTGTGACACGGAAGAATCCCTCCGCTTGGGTACAGTTTAAACCGCCCGTCTTTTCGCCATACGCTAAAGAGCAATTCCGCCACTGTCACAAGAATCGGGTCGGTGTCCTCCATGCCAAGCTCCAATAGCATGTGAGCACTGCCAATGCACGAAAACGGCGAACCTTTTGCCAGCCGTTTATCCGGCGTAGTCCAGTAATCAGCCCCCAAGTCATGCCTATGGGATAAGATTATATCAACATCACTTTGATATTTTTTATCAATTGGCATTTTCCAACCTCACGCTTTCCGGCCACGGGACGCACATGCGGCCAGCCATTGCATTTCCCCGGTTTTAAAACGACATTTGTCCGATGGTTCGCGGATAGGGAATGACATCGCGGATATTTTTCATTCCGGTGATATACATTAGAAGACGCTCGAAGCCAAGGCCGTACCCAGCGTGTTTTACGCCGCCAAAGCGTCGCAAATCCAAATACCAGTCGTAATCCTCCGGGTTTAGGCCGAATTTTTTTATGCTTTCTTCCAGCACGTCAAGACGCTCCTCGCGTTGGCTGCCGCCGATAAGCTCCCCTACCCCGGGCACTAGCAAATCTGCGGCGGCAACGGTTTTGCCGTCGTCATTGACACGCATGTAGAATGCCTTAATTTCACGTGGATAATCCGTGAGATAAACCGGCCCTTTGTAGACCTCGTCGCAGAGATATCTTTCATGCTCTGTTTGCAGGTCAATGCCCCATTTGACCGGATATTCAAATTTCTTGCCAGACTTTTGCAAAATATCAACGGCCTCGGTGTAGGAGCAGCGGGCAAAATCCGAATCAACCAAAGCCTGCAACCGGCCAAGAATCCCCTTTTCAATCCATTCATCAAAAAAAGCCATTTCCTCCGGCGCGTGCTCAAGCACATATTTAATTACATATTTCAGCATAGCCTCGGCGGTTTCGAGGTAATTATCCAAGTCGGCAAAAGCCATTTCAGGCTCCAGCATCCAGAATTCTGCCGCGTGAGTAGTAGTCGTGGAGGGCTCGGAGCGGAAAGTTGGTCCAAAGGTGTATACATCTCTCAAAGACAGGCAAAACGGCTCCACGGCCAACTGGCCACTTACGGTCAAATTAGCTTCTTTATTGAAGAAATCCTGTGAATAATCAACTTCGCCATCAGATGTTTTAGGCAAATTGTCAAGTGGCAGAGTCGTCACACGGAACATTTCCCCCGCGCCTTCGCAATCACTTCCCGTTAAAATTGGAGTGTGAATGTATACAAAATTGCGTTTTTGGAAAAATTCGTGAAGGGCATGAGACGCCAGCGAACGCACCCGAAACACCGCCGCATAGGTATTTGTGCGGGGGCGCAGATGGGCGATTGTGCGCAAAAATTCAAATCCGTGCCGTTTCTTTTGCAAGGGATAATCCGACGGACAAGAGCCTTCCAATATAATTGAAATTGCTTTTATCTCAAAAGGCTGCTTCGCGCCGGGGCTTTCCACTACGAGGCCTTTTACGGTAATACACGCGCCCACGCCAAGTTTTGCGGCTTCTTCAAATTTTAATCCTTTGTCCAAATCATCTAAATTCTCTTCAAATACAACCTGTACCGAGCGGAAAAAGCTGCCGTCATTAAGCTCAATAAATCCCAGATTTTTATTATTACGAGAGGTGCGAACCCAGCCGCCTACAATTATTTCCTTGTTTAAGAATTCGTCGGTTTTGCGATACAAATCTTTTAATTTGATATACATGTAAAATGCTCCTTCTAAGGCTAATTTCGCAATTTTACGGCACTTTATATCATTTTCCCAAAGCTTGTCAATAAAAACTAGACAAAATCTTAGAAGCGTATTAAAATGACCTAGCTAAAATCCGTAATTTGGAATTCGTGAGGGCGCGTCCCCATGATGAAGGGATAGATGCTTGATGGTTAGAGCTCGGCGTGTACTGCGGTGGCTGTTATTAATGGCGGCTTTTATTTTCATTTCTGCGACTCTTTCTACGACTCGAACATATGCCGACCCACTTACCATAGAGCCCAGCGAGGGCATAGACGTTATTTTAGTAATTGACACCAGCGGCTCGATGAACACTGCCGACCCGGAGCGTATCTCGCTGGAGGCCGCAGCATTGTTTATGGACATGATGGAAACCCGCAATTCCCGTATCGGAATCGTGGGATTCGCCGGGGTTGTCCACACAGTAATGCCGCTGACCCCCATAAATGACCTATCTACAAGGGACGATATTCGAAGGACGATATCCCGGTTCAGATTCCAAGGCTGGACAGACATCGGCCTTGCTTTGCGTACAGCAGCAGAAATGCTTTTGGAAGACCCCGCACCCGGCAACAGCCCCATGATTCTGCTGTTTACGGATGGCAGAATTGACGTGCCTGACAACTGGCATGGCCGCAATATCGCCATTTCATATGATGATGCGTGGTGGGCGGTTGATGCCGTGGGGGATTTCGCACCCATTTACACCATCGGACTAAATCACGACGACGGGCTGAATGTTGAGTTTCTGCAAGACGTCGCAAACCGAACCAATGCCAGATATTATATTGCCGACGACGCCGCTCTTTTGCCGCAAATTTTTAATGAAATTTTCGCCAGCCATATCCGCACGTCAATAACAGAAATAGCCACGATTATCACCGATGGAGATACTTATGCCGACGTAATTATTCCAATTCCCAGTGCTTTTGTTTCCGAGGCTAATATCATCATGCTGAGTACGCGCCCGATTGTGAATGTTCGCCTCTTTGACCCCTCTGGCCGGGAAGTTCCCTTCGACGGCGAAACATACACCCTCACATATGCCAACCGATACTCTATGATAAAGGTGCTCGCGCCTATGGTGGGCGACTGGCTCCTAAGCGTCCAAGGCCTGCCGGAAGACCGTATCACCGTAAACCTGATTTACAATTATAATATCAGCGTGTGGGCAAACGTCGAACAGCCCGGAAATATCGGGGCGTTTTTCGACCCGACTTTGCCTATTCTGATACAAGCCATGTTTCAAACCGAGCTGCCTCCCGCGCAAATTCGTTCCATTTTCGATGAAGCTGAGGCGGAATTGATTGTATATGATATGAACATGAACCATCTTGGGACAGGGCCTATGCTCAATGATGGCGCGATGTTTTGGGCTTCTTTTTTGCATGAACCGCCACAGGATATTAGGATAAGCATAAGTGTAACTCATCCCGGTTTCGAGCAATCTACGGGCTTTGTAACCATCAATTTTGACCCGGATTTGATGGCCGCAATGCTGGCCGCGCCAACGCCGGAACCTACTCCATCCCCTGCTCCGACTCCTACGCCAACACCTACGCCTACTCCCCCTCCCACGCCGCCGCCAACTCCCGTGCCCGCCCCCGAGCCTATTCCAACAGGAACAAACGCTATAGTGTTTGTGCTTATTGGAATCGCCGCTGCGTTGATTCTGGCCGCGTTGTTACTGCGGGCTTTTACCGTCAGGCAAACTCAGCAGCGAGTATTCACAGGTCATTTGGAGTTGCGCGCTTTACTTCACGACGGCAACTACACATCCTTGGAGGTGCCGGATTTAAGCACCTTCGCGGGGCAGCTGTCATTTACAGAGTTTTTGAACAACAGTTTGGGGCAAAAAGCCGAAAAATTCATATCCGCCGGCATTCCCATATGGGATATTCATTTCCAGCCGGGTATGCAAAATAACCAGCCCGTAATTCAGGTGACAAACAAAGGTACGAGCTGTCAAATCTCTGACAACGAGGGAAATATATATTTTAAGAAGAAATTTATATGGGAAAACGGACGGCAGTTAATTTTCTTAATCCCCGGCGAATCTTCCCGGATTGAAGCGACTTATAGAGCATACGAAGACTAAAGTGAGGTCAAACCATGAAGTTGTCGGCAGAAATTAAGGCTGAACTCCACGCGCTGGACAGTGAATACGGCGGGGGCATATCCACCTCCGGAACCCGAACGGATGTTATCGACAAGCCCATTTTAATAGTAGGGTTAGGCGGGACGGGTGCGGAAGCGTTAATCCGCGTGAAGCGGGCGATTAATCATCATTTCAAGCTGGGCGTCTCCGAAAACGGGCGCAGGCTGGACAAGCCAAGCCAAGTGGAGTATATGGCCCTAGACTCTGATGACAACATGCTGAACCTAAACTACGGAGGCACAACCTTTACCGAGGATGAGTTTTTGCTTTTAGATAACTCAAATTTAACGTCGATTTACAAGAACCGCGACACTGTTTTTAAAAATTCCACCCAAAGCTGGATAGCCGGAAATCTGCGGCTGCAACAGGTAAAGCACGGCGCGGGCGGCATTCGTCAGGCGGGGAGATTGTTGCTGACGATTAACAGCAACCGTGTTATCAGCGTTCTGACAGAAAAAATAAACCGTTTGACCGTAGGTCGCAAATCTAATGACTTGTTATATGTATTTATCTTGACGGGATGCGCCGGCGGTACGGGAAGCGGCGTTTTTATTGATATTCCGTATATCATCAGAAAAATTGCCGAGCAAAAGGGCTTTGAAGCCGAAAACATTGGCATGGTTTTTCTGCCTGACGTTACCCTTTCCGACAGCATGATAGACGGCTCCGCAGCGTTAAACATCAAGGCCAACGGCTTCGCCGCGCTAAAAGAGCTGGATTATCTCATGAATATCGAGCGCAACGGCGATTTCTTTGAGCAGACCTATGCCGATATGGAAATCAAATCCAATGAGCCGCCCTATGACCTATGCCATCTCGTAAGCGCGAAGGATGAAAATGGTAAGCTTATATCATCGGCCAAGAGCTATTGCATGAACGTGGCTGCGGAAACCATTATAAATTTCATCGCCAGCGAGGAAGTTATTGACGGACAGAGCTATACAATCAGTTCCTACCTTTCCAATATTGAGAATAACCGCGCCGCGTTTTTGATGACCCACCAGCAGAAGCAGCCGGTAAATTATATTTATAATACCGTCGGCGCGTCCAGCGCGTCGTTGCCGATTGAATACCTGCTCAATTATCTCACCGCTAAAATGTTTGGTGAGCTTGAGCCTTTGAATGAAAAGTCTCCGACTTTTGAGGACTCCCAACAACTTCTGGAAGCCTTCAAGATTGACCTGCCCACTTTAGAGCGGGTTCTTTCTGCTGACAGGCCAAAGCCCAGAAGTTTTAAGCAGTATGACCACATTGTCCTCCAGCAACGCCCGGAAATTATTGAGGATGCGGTAAAAAGCGAGCTCAACCGCTTGAAAGACCATTTTAACAGTGCGGCGGAAGAAATAATAAACGGTTTCGCGGAAATTTTAACGGACAAAAACAATGTCCTGTATCAAAATTTTTCCGACTTGGACACCGGCCCGTTTTACACAAAACGCCTGCTTTCCGACCTCCATGAGGCGTCCCTTTCCAGTGCCATTGATACCATTCGCAAGCGTGATATCCAGCATAAACGCGAGCATCGCGATAATATTGCCGCGATGGAGGTAAATCGCCAAACCTCTATTGCCAAGCTTTTGCGCAAAACCGTTTTTAATTTCGGCAAAAAATCCTTGGCGGCCCATACAGTCCAAATGAATGAGACCTATTTGCGTGCTTGCGGCAAGAATCTTATGTACGACGCAATCGACCGTATTTACGAATCTGTGTCAAATATGCTCAACCGCTTTTTCGAGCAAACCGTTGACACTCATTGCGAGTTGCTAAACGCATTCAAAGAGCTTTTTGACAAATTTAAGGACGCGGGAAGCGCGCTTAATAAAGAAGAGAACTTCACCCGTGACTTGGTGGAATCCCGCGAGTTTTGCGAAACTTTTATAACAGACGATGAATCCGCCAAGGTTTTGGACTATAAGCTTGCCCTCAAACGGCTGCTAAAAGACATGATGACAAAACCGGGCTGGACTCCAAGCCCCGGCAATCGTATCGTGGATAATTTTAATGAGTTCATAGCCCAGCAGTTCCAAAACGTGGTGCATAAATCCCTCGACCATTACTTTTCGCTGATGGCCAAAAGCAAGGAAACCAGCCTCGAAGAATACGTTGGCGAAAGGCTGGGGGCGTTGCAGGACAGCGCGAAGGTTATGTTTCCAATTAACCATATTCCGGGTGGATTGCATATTATCTTTCCGCCCTATGCTTATTTGTCCGTGCCGTCAAACGCGCCGCAGGTTCGCCGGGTTGTGCGACAAATGGCCACCTCCGGGCGCGTGGCCAATATCAAATACAGCCGCATGAACAACCGGCTTTATATGCTGAACCTAAAAATCGCCGTGGCCTTGTACTGCTACAAAGAACTCAGCGAATACGAGGCAGTGTACGAAACCTCCCTTAATAAAATCGCGGGGCTACATTTATATGAGTCCGCTATACGGGATTGGAAGAACCTCCCCTCCCCCAACTACGACAAGCTTTGGACAACTGACTATGAAAATACCCGCGAACGTCTGCGCAACACCCGTCTGCGTGAGCTTTTTGACAAAGCTGTGGGATACGGCATCATCCGGCTGGAGGAGCGCACCCGGTGCTTTTTCAGCTACTATGGCGAGCCGGTGGATTTAGCGGAGCAGTTTTCCCATATCGAAGCGGGGATTTCCCAAAAGACACTAAACGCCACCCAGGCCCGGGCGGCCATCGCGGAGCTGAACGCATTTCGCTGTGACCCCGCCCGCGAGCTTTATTGCCGCCCTCTGTTTGATACGGAATACTTGGCAGAAAGCGATGAGCCCGATGTGGAATACGCCAAGGGTGTGTTCATCTACATGCCCCGGCTGAATGAGCATGTTGCCCATGAAGTTAAAATTCGCCAGCACATCGCCCAACTTATCGACGCTCTAACAAAAATCGACCTAAGCGAAGTAAAATACAGCCACTTCGCCCAACTCATGTACATGGGCGTGATTACGAAGAACCGCAAATCCTATCGTTATATTTTAGACGAAGAAATTAAAATTTTATATACCATGCAAAACATCACCGACCAATATGTAGAATACGATGTTTTCCAAGCCTATTTGAATCTGGACGATAGTGTCTCCGGGTTTTTGCAAAAACGCGCCCAGGACGAAGAAAATCGCCTATCCGACGACCAGTTTTCCTCCGTTGTAAAAATCATAGACGGCTACATTAAAACCTACAAGGAGAAGCTGGAGCAGCTAGACAAAGGCTTCCATGACGAGCGTGACGGCGCGTTAAAGAGGGTCTTTTACCACACAATGCTTGAGGTGTTTACACAGGAGAAAATCGTCCTCTCATGAGCGTGAATACCCCCGTGGTTTTTGTGACAATCGGAAAAAGTGCTGATTTCTGGCCAAAAATTTCTGCCGCGCTGGCCGAATACATTGAAGGTGTACAGTATATTCCCGTGCCGGAAAATTTCGACGACGCAAATATAAAAGCCGAAGTAGGCCGTGTTTGGCGGGAATTTTTGGGTTTGGGCCAAGCGGACGTTATTCGCGTCAACTATATTTTGCGCACTGACGAAAGCGGCCTGAAGCTTCCCCAAATCCGGGAGTCCATAGAGACGTATTTTCAGGCCTTGTATCCCGCCGGTGTTTTGAGCGATATTTACTGTCTTCTCAACGACGCAAATCTGCTGGACGACGGCGGAAGCCGCAAAGGTGTCATCCAAATGCTAAAGGACGAAAAAGCGGAACGTGTGTACATGCTGTCTAACCTGACCAGTATGAACATTTTTATACCGGACGAAACCACTGCCCAAACCATCGCGCTACTGACACTTTTTAAGGACTGCGTGCCGGATTTATACCTGACCGGTGCGGATGCCTCCAGATATAACGAGTTCTTTTTTTTGGAAAATTGCGCCATGCGGCGCGGATGCTTCCTAACGGCCGCAAGTTTAACCCTAGCCGTGCCTCAAGACGCGCTAAAGGCCTTACTGATAGCAGAATTATTAAAATACGGCCAGAACGAACCCATTGAGCCCGAGCCGCCGGAATCCGCCAAGATTCTTCCCGGGATTTCCGTGACAACTAAGGCCCCCGCAAAAAATTTGGAATATCTGTGCGGCTTGGCGATACCTGATGTAAACCGCAGTGACAGGCTAACCCGCAAACAGTGGCTCTCAAGGCTTTTTGGCCTCCGGCTGAAGAGATTGTTAAACAACAGCGAAGAAGCCGGCTCTGACGAATCAAAAATCCCACCGGAGATTCCAATAGAGGGGCACAATCTTTACGATTTGCTGCGATATACCGGCGAAAGTGGAATTTTTGAAAAAAACATCAGCCAAGCCTTGCTAAATATCGAAAATGACTTGCGCAAAGCTGAGGAAAAGTATAATCTTTGGTTGGAAGAAATGCCCAATGCCACAGACGATTCCGCAAAACGACGTCTCTCCCCTCTGGTTACGCAGGATTTATGGCCATATGAGCTGGCGATGGACTATCTACGCAAGCATTCTGAAATAGAGCATCTGCGCGCAAAGGTCAAAGCTATGGAGTTTCAGCGCGCTTCAGTAAATGCCTTTCGTCACAGGCTTCAAGGATATCTGACTATGGTGCAAGTCGCTGCGTTGCCCTATGAAGAAAAGTTTAGGCAATTAAACGAAGATTTTGCCGCGTTTTCGCCAAAAGCGGAGAATTATTTCCGGCAAAGCTTTAATAGCGGCTATGCTCTTAACCACCGCCACGAGCTTGCGGAGCTTTCTAAAGAAATGACGGCTTTTCTGCAACGGGGCAAGATTTTAGAATACACCAAAATGCTTGAAGAATATGTAGATACCCACATCATGCCCACTTTTAACAGGCCAATAATGGATATTTTGCGGGACTTTTCGGACGGGGACGACAGTAAGGCCGCCGCGCTGGGCGAATGGACTTTGCAAAACCGTCATTATAATATCCGTTTGAAAATCGGCTATACAAGCCTGCATACGGAAGCCAACCTATTTATGCCGGCGAACTCGGGAGACATTCGCGCGGAGGATGTGAAAAAGCATTACGAAGGGCGGGGCTTGGGCCGGATGAATCTTTTTGCCAAAACAGATGCTAACCGCGTGGCTATTTTATATCATGCAGGGTCCTTTGATTTGGAGGATTTGTATTATAATCTATGAGAAAATACGTACTGGTTGAAAATAAAGAGCCGGACATGGCTTTGGGTCAGTTTGAGTGGCGGCTGGACGATAATAATAACGCCATAATCACTTGGGAATGGCCGGTTGACCGAATGGTTAGGCTTATGCTGGTGTTTGAGCTTGAGGACGAATCCAAGGCTCCCAAAATCACCCGCATGATGCTGGATGAGCACCCCCACGAGGTTATCACGCGGGACTTGGGGGCGAAATTCACGGTTAATATTTCCGGTGAAAAGCGTAGGTTCTTACTGTGCCCGGCCTATTTTGACGAGAATTCATCTATCGCGGTGTATCGCCCGGAATATGTCACCGACTGGATTTTTAAAAAAACC
This sequence comes from Defluviitaleaceae bacterium, assembly GCA_009788085.1. Taxonomy (GTDB): domain Bacteria; phylum Bacillota; class Clostridia; order Lachnospirales; family WQUN01; genus WRAH01. The sequence continues at coordinate 6,669 of WQSB01000026.1, read as the reverse complement.
AAGATAACAACAGAAGCAATCTATAAGGCCCTTCCACTAAGCCAATTTCAAAAAGTTACCTTGCGCGTGGTCTCTTCGGACGCGACGCAGACACCCCTTGTCAGTCGGGTTTTAAAATATGTTATTCACGAGCGGGGACGCGAAACCGGAAGGTATCCACTGGATGCAACTGTGATGGCGGGGGCGGCGCATTTTTATATCAAGAAAGACCAAGCGGTAAAATTTGTACTTGAGGACGGTTATGACCATCTTCTGGACATTCGAAGCCGCTGAAAAATAATTCGAATCTACCCATTGCGCGAATAGCGCGATGCCGCGGGAGCGGCGAGGGGCTTTGCCCCTCATAGCGAGGGGGATTGGGGGCGTAGCCCCCAATGGAATGAGGTAATGCATATGTTTGAGAAAAAACAAAGCCATGTGATTTGTCCGTTTTGTTGCCACCGCTTTCATCCGAACGAAGCGGATTTTAGGTTGCCCTCCTCCGTTGGCTCTGTGGAGAAGACGCCCGCCAAAGGGCGGAAAAAAACAACTAAAGCTGCGGATGTAAAAGAGTTTGACGAAAAATTATATGATTACTATATTGAGATACTGCAAGTTGGTGAAAAAGACGCGGCCGCAAGAGCCATGCAGTTTCCGGCGGTAGAAATCGAAAACAACGCCGCGGTTTCCTATTCCCAGGAGGAAATGGAAAAGCATGGTTTTGCCCACCGCATCACATACAAGCCCTCCACCGGAAAGAAAATAACATCGGATAAACGCCTTTGCCCCAACTGCCACAATGACCTGCCTATAGGATATGGCATGAGGGATACTTTGCTTATTTCCATTTTGGGGGACGCTCGTTCAGGGAAATCGGTGTTCTTGACCATGCTGATTGCCGAGCTGGAGAATAATCCCGATTTTGTTTCCAAGCTAAACTTTATTGGCGACAAGCAGGTGCGCGACAGCTTTTACGAGACATATCAAAAACCTCTGCTGAAGGACCATCAGCTTATCAGCTCCACCAAGCGCAAGAAAATCCCACCCTATGCGTTTAATTTCTGGTATCAGTATAAAAACGAAGAGGGAGTCGTTAAGGAAAATAATATCGACCTGATTTTTTACGACATCGCCGGCGAGGACTTGCGTGACGATTCCGCCATCCGGCAGAACGGTTTTAACATCAAGGATTCCTCCGGGCTGATTTTCCTTGTTGACCCCACTAATTTCACACGGCTGTCAGACTTATTCCGATTCTCCGATTCCGCTTTGATTGACGCCATTCCGGAGGAGAACTCTAACCAAAATATTTTCAATACACTTTATAATTATTTCCTTGGCTTTGACCGGGAAAAAAGCCCGATTCCCATGGCTTTGGTAATGTCAAAGTCGGATTTATTCAACTATGTACGCTTTGATTTCTTTGACAATAAACCCGAAAACCGCATTCAGAATATTTTAAGCGACGAGGCGCACAAAAACGCGCTGAATATGCGCAGTGTTAAGGGGCTTAACCAGGAAGTGCGCGAGTTTTTGTCCCACCTTGGCGAGGACGGCGTTTTGAATAATGCCCTGGGTTGCTTCAAGGCCGTCAGTTGCTTTGCTGTTTCAAGCTTGGGCAAAAAACCCATTGTCGAGCAAATCAGTGACCCCATCACCAATGAGACCATCGAAAAGGGTTATATAGACGGCCCGCTGCAACCTTTCCGCGTAAAAGAGGCTTTTTACTGGATTCTTATGCGCAATCAGTTGCTGTACAAATACGAAAATAATCGCTTCGTGCTTCACGCGGTCTCCTCCGGCAGCGAGGAACGCCCAACCCTTTGGAGGCGCATTTTGGCGTTTTTTAAGAGATGAAGATTCAAGCCTCCGCCGAAGACTACCTTGAAGCGATTTTGGTGCTTCAGAGGAAGAATGGCAAGGTGAGGTCGGTGGATATTGCTAATCATATGAACTTCGCCAAGCCTACAATCAGCATAATAATGAAGCAATTCCGGGATAACGGATATGTCACCTTTGACGCCGACAGAAACATTCATCTGACGGAAAAAGGTGAGGAAATTGCCACGAGAATTCACGAGAGGCATACGATTCTGTCAAAAGTGCTGATGGCTATTGGTGTGGACGAAGCCACGTCCTTTGCGGATGCCTGCAAAATCGAGCATAACATCAGCGAAGTTACATTTGAGTGCATTAAGAGATTTTACGAGCAAGGAAATTTAGATTGATATCAGTACATTTGAAATTAGTGACAAATGTAACTACTAAAACTAAACGCTTCCTGTCATACTAATCATGACGGAAGCGTTTTACATGGCTTCTGCGTAATTTCATCGTGTATAGACGTTTCCGTTGAATGCTATAATCGGGCTTTGCCCGATGGAGCGGCGGTGACTTAGGGGCAGAGCCCCCATTTAAATTAAAGGAGGGTTTTTATGATAGCAACAATGAAGAACGTGGTTAAGCGGTACGGGGATTTTATGGCTTTGGACCACCTAGACTTAAGCATTAACGAGGGCGACGTGCTGGGGCTGCTTGGGCCAAACGGCGCGGGCAAGACTACGGCAATCCGGATTCTTTGCGGGCTTATTGAGGCCGACCGCGGGGAGGTTCGTGTGTTTGGCAAGCCCCAAGGGGTAAATAATATTGACATCAAGAGGGAAATGGGTATTGTCACCCAAGAGCTTACCGTGTTTGGCGACCTTTCCGCTGTAGATAATCTACGATATTTTGGTAGCCTGTACGGGCTTCGCGGTGAGGAACTAAATAGCAATGTAAAACGTGTACTGGAATTTGTAGAGCTTACGGAGCATCAAAAAAAGAAGCCCGGCCAATATTCCGGCGGTATGAAAAGTAGACTTAACATTGGGTGCGCATTGGTGCATCGTCCCAAGCTTCTGATTATGGACGAACCAACAGTAGGTATTGACCCGCAATCGCGCAATCATATTTTGGAATCTGTCAAAAAGATTGCATCCGAGGGAACCACGATTATTTATACATCTCATTACATGGAGGAAGTGCAGGCGATTTGCAGCAATATTGCCATCATGGACACCGGACGGGTTATTGCAGGGGGAACGCTGGACGAACTCGTGGGTAATATTCAGCATGAGGATACTATCCGCCTAACGGCCGCAGTGCCTTCCGATGCATTGACCGATGATATTAAGGCTGTTTCCGGCGTGAAAGACGTAAAAGTTTCCGGCAATTTATATACAATTATCTCCAGCGCGGAGAGCGGCAACCTTAACCGCATCATGGAAATTGCGATACGTCACGGCGGCATAGCCAATATTTCCAACGACAAGCCAAACCTCGAAGATGTTTTCCTTACGCTTACAGGCAAAAAGCTTCGTGATGAAGGGAGTGGGCAATAATGGCAGCGTTAATTACAACTAAGTATTATTTGAAAAGGGCATTTGCAAGCCCGTTGCAGCTGGCCCTTATGGCAGGACTTCCAGCGGTAATTATTTTCCTTAATATATCTGTGAATATGAATATTATATCTACTGCCGACGGAACCCCTTACTTCATGGGCTATAATATTGACGCTACTATGATTACCATGTTTGTTGTACTTATGTTCCAGGCTATGTCTGGGGTGTATGCGGGTGAGTTTGTTTTTCATGACTTTAGAGAAGCCAATCGCTGGCGTTTACGCGCCGCGCCTGTGGGCAGTAGCGCGTTTGTAATTGGTGCGCTTGTTGCAAGTATCATCTTCTCGCTTGTGTCTGCCGCTTTAGTCTTGGTGGTTATGTATTTCGCCTTTAGCATTTATCTGGGAAATCTCGGGATTGTTATTGCTACGATATTTTTCCTTTCGCTGTGGGCACAGTTTGTTGGCATAATCATTGCTTTCTTTGTTAAGAAAAAAGGCTCTATTGATGGGCTGACCATTGCACTTTCATTCGCGATGTCATCCTTGTCAGGTGCTTTCTTGATTACTATTCCCCTGCCTGATTTTGTTCAAAACTTTATAATCCCCACAGGCGTTGCCGTTAATGCGATATTGTCTACTAATATACTTACGCAAGCCCCCGATTTGACTTGGCGTTATGGGAGTAGTATGGCAGATTCGCTCGTTGCCGTAGGGGTTCTGGCCGGTATGGCTGTGCTATTTGGCATCATTGCTCTTGTTGTGGCAAGGAGGAGAGTCTCTTGACTATTTTTAAATTCGCACTAAGGCGTGGGCTTTTCAGTCCTGTTGCAATAATTCTTAATGGTGTTATTCCGGCGGCTCTTATAGTAATGATGCGCTTGAATGATGATGGCGATTATCGTCAAGGAATCTTCCTTATTGCTATGGCTGTGATGTTTGGCGGGTTCTTTATGGCCAAAGGTGTGCAAAATGACCGGATGGAGGGTGTGCTTTTGCGCATCCTCTGCGGCCCGGTTACTACGCGGACTTATCTTTGGCAGAATCTTTTAGGTGCGGCTGTTCCCATGGTTGGTTTGACTGCGTTAATTTCGGCAATTGGTCATGTGGTTCTTAACTGGGAGACTACCTTTACCCTTGGAATCTTTTTGACCTATACTTTCTTGGCCATGTCGTCTGTTGGACTGTCATTTGTGTGGAGTAGCTTGTTCAAAAGCAAGGAGGCCAGCAGCGGTGCTTTTGGCGCGGTCATGACTCTGATTTCGGCCCTTAGCGGGTTTATGATTCCACTACATCTTATGCCGGATTTTTTGTTTTACACCGGCGCGTTGTTCCCGGCGCATTGGGCTTCCCGCGCCATGCAAATTATGCTTGACTACGGCGAGTTTTCACAAATGTTCTGGCTGTCGATGCTGGCTATGTTCTTGTTCACGGTTGCTTTCATTTTATTCGGTGCCAAGCGCAGACTGATATGATATACTTCTGTAAAAGGAGGCGACCAGTATGGCTCTTGCACATGCACCGGAGTATTTGACGTATAGAGACTATCTTAATCTTGATGATGGTATACGTTATGAGTTAATCGACGGGGTTTTGTACAACATGGCTGCACCAAGCTTGAGACATCAGGATTTGGCAGGGCGTTTGTACAAATGGTTGAGCGATTTTTTGGAAGGGAAAAGTTGCAAAGCCTATATAGCACCTGTAGACGTGCGATTAAACGCTGACAAATTTGATGACGTTGTAGTTCAACCAGATATCCTTGTGCTTTGCGACAAAGACAAAATCGACCCCAAGGGTAAAAGCATAATCGGCCCGCCGGATTTGATTATCGAAATTTTATCCCCGTCAAGCGGATATGTTGACAAGGTGTTAAAGCACAAAAAATATCAAGATGCCGGTGTTAGGGAATACTGGATTGTTGACCCGACCCACGAAACAGTAGATGTATACCTGCCGCTGGATGGCAAGTATTATCCGCGCTCATATGGCGGAGATAATATAATCCCCGTACAGGTTCTTGAAGGGTTGGATATCCATTTAGAAAAGTTGTTTATTGAATAGTCATGTGGGACTTAACCACTCCTAAGCTTGTTTATATCATTAGTATGGTTTTGGGATTTGGCCTGTTGTCTGTGCGCTGGATTTGGTTTAGCGTTGAGATTACAGGCTTTTTCCTGATGTTGTTTATGATTTGCATGACGCTTTTGCGCTGGCGTTTTCCGCAGCTAAAATGGTCCGCTATGGTTGACGGTGTGTTATGCGCGTTATTTTATCCATGGGCGTTGTTAGTTGTCATGTTTGCGGGAATGTATTACCGTTTGTATTACATGGCAGTTCTTGTACTTATATTTCAAAATATTTATATAGCGGCGGCGGCGTTGCTTGCCGGGTTGTGCGGAGCTTTTCTTGGCCTGTGGGAAAAAGAGCGCGAACGCGGGCTTAATCAGCGCGACAGCGAGGTTGAGCGGTATTACGAGCTGGAATCCCTGCAAAGCGATTTGCTGGCCGCTACCGTTAAAATCGAGCAAATGACCGTGGTTAGCGAAAGGGCGCGTATTTCCCGGGAAATTCATGACAACGCGGGGCATGAAATTGTAGCGGCATATATCTCGCTGCAAACGGCGCGGGAAATTTTTGACGACCCGGAATGCATAAAAAGTGCCCTACCCCTTTATGATGCCGCACTGGAACGTTTGGACAAAGGTGTAAATAAAATCCGCGAGGCCGTACACAACCTTGCCCCGGTAACGATGCTGGGTGTGGGCTCTTTGAGGGAAATCTGCGAGCGTTTTCCAAAGCCCGTGGATTTTAAAGTTTTTGGCGATACGTCAAAGGTCCCCGTGCATGTATGGGGTGTGCTGGAGGCCTGCCTGCAAGAATCCCTCACAAATGTCACCCGCCACGCAAGTTTTGCCAAATCCATAAAAGTAAATATTGACACTACGCCGAATATCGCTCGCTTATGCGTGGAAAATGACGGCGTTTTAACATCTGGCTCGCCGGGTGTCGGCCCGGACGGCTCTGCGCGGCCCGGAAGCGGCTTAAGAAACCTCCGCCACCGCGCCGCGGCTATAGGCGGAAGCTTAGCCATAGACTTCGGCGAAAAATTTCGGGTGATTTGTGTTGTGCCGATAGGAGGTATAAAATGCGGCTATTAATTGTAGACGACGACCCATTAATTTTAAGCAGCTTGGAGATAAGCCTTGGGCGTGAGAAGGATATTCAAGTTGTCGGGTGTGCGTATGACGGGGTAAAGGCGGTGGAGCTGTGCGGGGCAACCGAACCCGACGCCGTTTTGATGGACATTC
>WQSB01000025.1 GCA_009788085.1 Defluviitaleaceae bacterium | reverse complement strand
GCTCGTAACCCGCCCGTCAAGCCGGTCGCTCTGTTTTATAGAGTCCATTAACTCCGAATAAGATGGTCTAAGCATTTTTTCATTCCTCTCATTTAAATGGGGGTGCTACCCCCAAACCCCCGCCACTCCGGCGGGCAAAGCCCACCTACGCTTCCTCGCTGCGCTGCGGGCAAAGCCCACCTACGCTTCCTCACTGCGCTGCGGGCAAAGCCCACCTACGCTTCCTCGCTGCGCTGCGGGCAAAGCCCACCTACGCTTCCTCGCTGCGCTGCGGGGACGAAAAATTACTGATTTCCTCGTGGCAGCGTTTTGGCCTAAGTCTTTCGGCCTGTACGATGGCGTCGATTTTTTCTACGGCGGCGGAGATGTCGTCGTTGATTACCAAGTAATTGTAGCTGTCGATTAGCGGAACCTCCTCCATGGCCTTTTTCAGCCGCGCCTCAATTGTGACGGGGTCTTCCGTGCCCCGGCCGGACAGGCGGCGTTCGAGCTCTGTGATGGTTGGAGGCAACAGAAAGATAAGCACGGCCTCGGGGAATTTCTCCTGTACCTGCAACGCGCCGTACACTTCGATTTCCAGCACAACGACTTTGCCCTTGGAGATTTGCTCTTCCACGTAGACGCGGGGCGTTCCGTAAAAATTGCTTACGTAAACGGCATGTTCCAAAAGGGCGTTTTCCGCCCTCATTTTGTGAAACTCTTCCTCGGTGGTGAAGAAATAATCCCGCCCGTCGATTTCACCCTTGCGCGGCTTGCGCGTCGTAACCGAAATCGAAAGGGCATAACCCTTCTCCGGGTCGAGCTCCTTCACAACCGTTCCCTTGCCCGAGCCCGACGGCCCGGATATTATTACGAGCATTCCTGTCATCCTAATGGGGGCTACGCTTCGGTGGGTTCGGCCGGGGTGCCCGGGTCGATGCGGCCGGCGATAGTTTCCGGCTGAAGTGCGGAAAGCACCAAATGGCCGCTGTCCGTATACAGAACGGTACGGGTTTTGCGTCCCTGAGTGGCGTCGATTAACATTTGTTTTTCCTTGGCCTCGCCCACACTGCGCTTTACGGGAAGCGAATCATTTCCAACAATTGCCACAATGCGCCCTGCAGGTACAGTATTGCCAAATCCCACGTTAATTAGTTTGAAACTCGATGCCATACTAAGACCTCCTACTCAATATTCTGAACCTGCTCTCGAATTTTTTCGATTAGGCTTTTTAGCTCCACCACGGATTTTGTCAGTTCGATATCCGTGGATTTTGAGCCGATGGTATTGACCTCCCGGTTCATTTCCTGTACCAAGAAATCCATTTTGCGCCCGATGGCGTGCTCCTCGCCTAAGGTGTTGGTAAATTGCTTCAGGTGGCTTTCTAAGCGGGCCAGTTCTTCGTTGATGTCACTTTTGTCCGCTTGAATCGCGACTTCCGTAAGCAAGCGTCCGTCGTCGGGATTGCCGCCGAATTTTGACATAAGCTCGTTGACACGTTCGTGCAAGCGGGCGGACTGCTCCTCCAAGTGGAACGGCACACGCTTGCGAATAATTTTTATCAGCTCGCAGATGCGGGAATGATGCTTTTCCATGTCCCGCACAAGGGCCTCGCCCTCCGCCTCCCGCATTTGATTAAACTGAGCAAGAGCCAAATCCAACGCCTCGGAGAGGTTTTCCCAAATCTCGTTTCGTGCGGTTTCGGAGCTTAGGACGGACTCGTACCTGTCAAAAATAATAATCTCAGGGACCTTGGCCATAAGCTCCAGCGCGACGCCGAGGGGCATTTCCCCCAGCCGGTATCGCGTACTCAGCTTTGACAGCGCGCTCATGTAAGCGTCGGCGTAGACCTCGTTTACGTGAACCGTCATGTCATCGTGTTTAAAGCTTTCAAAATTTATCCACATGTCAACCTTGCCCCGGGTGATGTTCTGAGCCAGGCGGCTTCGGATGCGGTCTTCAAAGGGATTAAGGAATCGTGGTGCTTTAATCGAAAAATCACTGAAACGATGATTCACCGATTTCATTTCAACTTTAAACCGCCTGTCGTGCAAAAAGCTCTCGCTTCTGCCAAATCCCGTCATGCTCCTGACCATACATTATCTCCCATCGTATTTGCTGATATGTCGTTTTTCCGGTTTGTAACGGTCAAAATTGCGGGCACGGCGAAATGTAACAATGGCAACGGTTATGCCGGCGATTCCAAAGGCCGTTCCGACAATTCCGAACCAATACGGCAGTGCCCGCCGCGTGAAAATATTTTCTAAAACCATAGCAATATAGAAATCCATGTCGCTGTCAAATGTACGCTCATAAACGGTGCGTGCCGCCAAAACAGGGGCTTCGAACAGCAGAGTTTCGCCGGTGAAATAAGCCACGACGCCTACAATCGCGCCGTCCTCAATGGGCGCGCGAAGGATGATTTTGTCATCGGCTCCGCTTGGGTCGTTCTCATAGTCCTCCGGCTCTACCCGCAGCAGCGGGTCAAAAGCGATTTTGCGGGTAATCGCGGCGTATTCCTCATGGGAAAGTAAGGCGGTAAACCCCGCGGTCGATACGATTTCCAAGGTTTCCTCGTCTCCAAGGCGGGGGTTTTCGATGCGTACAGAGGTGATAATTTGTTCCGGCCGGGCGATTTCGCGGAAGCTGAAATTAAAAAAACCAAAATCCAAGAGGCGGCGGGTATCCTGCCAGCGTTCTGGCTCGCTGCCGCCCATCACCACAGTTATAAGGCCGAGGCCGTCGTTATAGGCCGCCCCGGCAAAGCAGTGCCCTGCGGGGGTGGTAAAGCCTGTCCGCGCGCCAAAAACATACGGATGGCCATGAGCCTTTCCCGGCAGCATCAGATTCGTATTCACCAAACGATAGAGCCGCCCCACGCCCTCGGGGTGGAACCGCCCTTCCAAGCCGTCGCCCTCAAAGTAGGGCATTGCGGCGATGCCCGCAAGCACGGGATTTTGCATAAAAGCCCGCGTAATCAAGGCCATATCATAGGCCGTAGTAAAATGAAACTCGTTGTGGCGGCCGTAGGGATTATTAAAATTAGAGTTTGTCACGCCGATGTCACGGGCTTTTTGCATAAGCAGCGCAGAGAAATCCCGCTTGGAAGCCTCGTCGTACTGAATATTCCGGCGACCCTCCCGCTGGCGGATTACATTTATGGCTAAAATCCGCCCCGCCTCGTTGCTGGAGCGGATAATCAAAGCTTTTAGCAAGACCCTCACGGTAATGGCCTCGCCCTCAACATGCAGCCCCGTGACAAAACCGGGGGGCATGTCCCGAATCTCCCTCCCCACGATGATAATATCATCAAGATTCAAATTATCCATCACAACCAAGGCCGTCAGCATCTTGGACATGCTGGCCGGATACATGCGTTCGTGCTCGTTGCGGGAGTAGAGTACGCGCCCGGTGCTTTCCTCCACTAAAATAACCGCGGGAGAGTCCAAAGCTAAGGCGAAAGCCTCCACCGGTGACAGTATCAATATAACAGAAATTAAAGCTATAAAAAGTCTTCGCACCGCGCTCCAAGACCTCCTCGTATGAGAAAGTATAACAAAATATATAGCGAATGCAAGAAAAAAACAAGAAATAAAGAGGAATCTCTAGGGCAACAGCAATTACTTTTCTTTGAGTATTAATGAATAAACACAATTTCCATACCTTCGCGAGCAAAAAAGAATGTATCACCCTGGGACTTAGCGGAAGACTCAAAAATTTCAAGCTCCTGGTCGCTATACTCAAAGCCGAAATGTGTGAACATCATTTTTTTACAGCCGGAGCTTTTAGCCAGCTCAACGCCGTGCTCTATCGTAGAATGCCCCCAGCCCTTTTTGTCGGGATAGTCTGCGGCTGAATACGCAGAGTCAAAGACCACTAAGTCGGCATTCTTACAATACTTCACCAATCCCTCCCAGTTTTGCTCTGATAACATGGGGGTTTCGCAATCCAGAAGATATACGATGGAGGTAGTTCCATCGGTAATATGAAAAGAAATGGTTTTATCCGGATGAGCCGCACCGAAGGGGGTAATGGAAAAGCAGCCCAGTTGAAAGGTTATGTCTTCTTTTACCGCAATGCATTCCGCGTTGGCAAACTTCACCATAGAAACAGGCCAATACGGGGGTACAAACGCCCCAAAAATTTGCGTTTTTAGTGGGTTTTCATCCCTATCCATGGTGTAAATCCGCAATAAGGCATCAGGGCTGTCTACCCAAACCTTGCTGAAAACCGTTAAGCCAATTATATGGTCCAGGTGTAAATGACTTAGTAAAATGTCAAACGGCTTTTTATTGCGGGCAAATATTTTGGTTATCCTATCCATCTGGGCAATGCCGCTTCCGGCATCCAAAACAATTGTTTGTCCAGGGGTTTCTATAGTCATACACGATGTATTGCTTCCATATTTGGACGCACGGTCGCGAGTGGTCGGCAACGACCCCCGGCACCCATACACTTTAAGCGTCATCCGAATGCAGCCCTTCCATCCAATGGTATAGCATTTTCAACGGAAACGTCTATATATGTTGTCCGCCCATACTTTCCATGATATAGTGAATGAATCGTTTACAACGTAAGCGATGTTCTGCTTTCGAGGTTCATTCACTATATCCTATCAGCATATCACTGCGTCTGCAATAAAAAATCAAATGAAGGAGCCAATTATGATTTGGAGCAAAAAGTACGAAACCGGAAACACTCAAGTGGATAATGAGCATAAAGAAATCTTCAAGCTGGTTCAAGATGTCATTGATGTCACCATCGGTAACGCGGATGCCACAGTTGAGGATGCTATTGATTTTTTAGCAAACTACACAGTACATCATTTCAAGCATGAAGAAAATCTGATGCACAAATCAAATTATTCGGAAATGGCTGTCCACAAAAAACAACACGACGATTTTGTTGCGGAAGTGCTGGCACTTAGAGAGCGGGTCAAAAATGAAAGCGATACATCCAAAAACAATTTAGACATCAAAAAGGTTGTTGTCAACTGGCTTACCGACCATGTCTTAGGCAGTGACAAGGTTATGGCTGATTATTATCGCAAATGGTTAAGCTCGCTATAGGAAAACGAAAAGAAAGGGGCTGTTTCGGCACCGGACACCGTGGATACGCCGGGCGCGGAAACCCCGTGAAGTGCGGAGAATTTGCGAGCAGTGCGGCAACTAGAAAGGCGAGGGTTTGCTCAGATGATAATCTGAAAGCAAACTCCCGCCTTTCTTTGTCGCCCCAGCCGACACGACCGTGAGCAAACGCAGTAATCACGGGGTTTCCGCGCCCAGCGTATCCACGGTGCCCGGTGCCGAGACAGCCCCTATAGGTGTTTTATTGGCAAGGATTCTATTCATCGGTCAAGCTTTTAAGCTGGTTTTGCAACAGGCTTATCTGCTGCTCCTTCGCCTCGGATAAAACGGCCATCTCCCGGCGGTGGGAGTCGGTTTCGGATGCCAGAAGCTTTTTCAGCTCGGCCAACTCGTCCTGATAGCGTTGCTCGCGGAAATAAATATTTCGCTTGTCGGCCTCCAAGGTCAGGGAAAGCTCTTGCAGTTCCTTCATGCGCTTATTGTAATCTTCGTTTAGCTCGTTTAACTCGTCCAGCTGCTTGTAGTTTCCGCGCATCTGGCGGTCAAGGTCGTTTTGGATATTTGTCAAGCGTTCCTGTTTGTAGGTCTCAAGGTATAGCTCGATTTCGGAAAGTTTGGCCAGCTTTAGTTTTGAGAATTCGTCCATTGCGTTGATTACATCCTGTTGGATTTCGGCAAGCTTGTCTTCCTTTTGCCGGTTTAGCTCTGATTCCAATTGGGAAATTTGGCGGCGCAGGTCGGCCATGGTTTCGTTGGCAGCGGATTTTTGTGCCGTGAGACTTTCCTCGGCTTCGGCGACTTCACTGGTCATGCGTTTGAAAAGCTCCTCCGCGTGGGAAAGACGCCCGGCGCACACCCTCTCGATTTCGGCAAGCTTTTCGTTGGCTTGTTTCTCCAGCTCAAGATGACGCTCCAATAGAGCCGTCTTTTGCTGGGTTTTATTTTCTTCTCTAATCTTGCTGCCCTCTGTGCGCAAAGCAATTAACTCCTGTTCAAGGGTAAAACGCTGCTGCTTTAGGGCATCCATTTCATTTTCCGCCGCGGTTATGGCTTGGCGACAGGCATCCAGCTTTTCTGTCCGGGCGGCCTCAAGGGCCGTTGACTTTTCCAAAAAGCTTTGCTCTAAGGCGGCGACGCGCTCTTGACGGGCTTCTTCTACCTCGGCCAATTTTTTTAACCTCTGCTCGTCTATTTCCTTTAGCCTTTCGCCCCGGAGTGCTTCCAGCTCAGCATCGTTTTCCGCGCGGATTTGCTCGTATTTGGCAGCCAGCTGGTCGATATCCCTTAAAATCCCGGCCTTTTTATTATCGTATTCGGCTATTTCTTTTTCGGCGGCGGCTACTTCATCCCGGTGCTTGCTTCTCAGCTCGGCAGTCTGCCGCTTCCATTCGTTGGCCAGCACGGACTGCTCGTCCTCCAGCTTAGCCAGAGCTTCCGTTCGCTGGGCTTCCAGCTCCTTATGGTTGTCCACACGGGCCTTTTCCAGTTTGACAATATTTTCGGATTTGGCCTTTTCATATTCGTATTCCAATAATTTTATTTCATCTAAAATCGTCTGCTTTTCCGCGTGGAGTTTTAGCATCTCCTGGTCGAACTCGCGTTTTTGGCGGGAGATTTCGCTTAGCTGCCTGCGCTCCTCTGTGCGCAATGCCCCCAGCACGCTGGATTTTTCCTTCTCCGCCTCCGCCAGAAACTGCTCCCGGTGGGTATCCAGCTCCGCAAGCTGGGAGGTTTTATAGCGGGAAATTTCCGCTTGGATTTTGTTCCATTCGATGGTTTTGGTTTGCTCCATGGCGGAGATTTCGTCTTGCAGGGCTTTCCTCTCCCTGTCCAAATCGGCAATCGCCACGGAATGAGCCAGGTTGATTTCCTTTAGGCTGGCCTCGCGCTCGGCGCGGGTGCGCGTCAGAAATGCCTCCTTCTCCTCCATGATTCGGGTTCGGTCGCGGTTGGATTTCTCATCCAGTTCGTCTTTCTCTTTGCGGAGGGCGGCAACTTCTTCTTCCAATTCGCTTCGCCCCTTGATTAAAAACGCGATTTCGCTTTTAAGCTGCTTCGCCTGCGCCTCGCTGTCGGCGGTTTTTTCCGCGTGAAGCGAGTCCATTTCGTCGCCGAAGGTCTCGATGGACAAATGCTTCTCCGCCCTTAGCCGCGCTATTTCCAACGTGGCATCTTCGATTTCCTTCAAAAGCGCGGCCTTGCGGTCTGTCAGCGGGCCGGTGTCGTATTCCCGCTCCCGCGATAATAACTCAGCCTCTTTCCGCTCTAAAGAAGCGCGCAGTTCATCAAGTTCCGCGCGCTCCTTGCGAATTTGTTCAATTCTGCCGTCAACTATTTGGGTTATTCCGGACATTGCCTACCTCCGACTTGTAAATACTTGACCTTTGTTTTTGATTTTGCTGGCCTCGCGCATGTCGTTAATTTGAAAACCCGTTTCCAAGATACAGGTTTCGCACATACGGCCGATGAAAATGTGCTTTCCGCATTTGCTGCATACGATTTCGCCCTTCATGCCCTGTCCGGCTTCAAGCCGTCCGTCGCGAATATATTGCAGAATTTTCTTGGTAGAGACATCGCATTGCTCCGAAACCTCTTTGATGGTCAGGTTGGGATTTTCCTTTACATATTCGCGTACCTTTTCGAAAATTTCTTCTTCTGCTTTGACGCATCTGTCACAAATGGGTTCCCGAATTTGCACAAACACTCTTCCACAACGGGGGCAATTTTTAGTTTCCATAATAATCCTCCTCATTATAATCTGCATATATTCTTGCTAATTTGGATTCCATTTTTTCGATTTCCTCACGGGTCAGCCGGATGGCCCTGACGGGACTGTTATGACGGGTCTTTCCGCTCCTTGCCAAGGATGACTTAAACAGGGTGATGTACTCCGTAGGCTTTTTATCCACGTAACACACAGAAACAGTTGAAAAGTCGCTTGAAACGGCAAGGGGCTTGTCGATGATGGCGTCGATATCCCCGGCGCGGATACGCTCCCTGTCTTCTTCATTGAACCGCGCAAACGAGTATGGCAGATGTCGCGGCGTTCCCCATCTGTTATATTCCGGCAAAAACACACCGTCAAACATAAAGGCTGCAATAATCGGCGCGGCGAAAATTACTAAAAATTCCAAGAACCAAAACACACCCAGAATCGCGCCGCTATAAACATTGTCGCCCAAAACCACGCCGGCTTCATTTAAAAAACGCGCATAGTAGACAATTCCGCTCTCGCCAAAAGCCAGCGAAAATGAATATGACAAAAACGTGGGGATTCGCGTAAGAGGATTAACGCCCGTGGTTTTAAAAACAATATGAAACACCCAAGCAGAGTAGTAAATAACAGCAAGCCCCGCCAATGCCACAACAAAAACCCCAAAGTTGGTGGTAATTTTAAAATACTTTCTCAAAAGATGCAAAACAATAACCAGCATCCCGGCAAACACAAAGACCCCCGCGATACTTACATAGGTCGCGCTTATAAGCCGCACGGCTGCAACATACAGATACGACGCCAAAACGCCCGAAACAGTAAACGCCACAAGTAAAATTGCTATTCCGGCGACATTGTTTTTTGCTTCCGTGAGATTCAATGTGTCCCCTCCGGTTATAGAGTCGTGTTAAACCCGACTGCGGCCTTGACCTTTGCCAGCGTCGGGGCAGCCAGCTCGTGGGCCTTGGCGGCTCCTTCCGCAGCGATTTTATCTAAATAGGAAGCGTCGGCTATTAGGCGTGATTGCTCTTGTTGGTAAGGCTTTAGCATTTCGGATACGGCTTCGCCCACTGCGGTTTTGAAGTGGCCATAACCCTGCCCGGCGAATTCGCTTTCGCATTCGGCCAAGGTTTTGCCCGTTACACAGGAGTAAATGGCCAAGAGATTATTGATGCCCGGTTTTTCCGGCGACACCCGGATTTGATTACCCGAATCCGTTACCGCCCGTTTGAACTTCCTTATAATAACATCTGGCGCGTCGGAAAGAAAGATAGTATCGTTGACGTTTTCTTCAGATTTTGACATTTTGTTTTCCGGGGTTTGCAGTCCCATAATGCGCGCCCCCACCGGGGCGATATAGGGCTCGGGCATGGCAAAAATTTCGCCGTAAATATTATTAAAACGCCCGGCAACATCGCGGCACAGCTCAAGGTGCTGCTTTTGGTCGTCGCCGATGGGCACAAGATTTGTTTGGAATAATAAAATATCTGCTGCCATAAGCACGGGATAGGTATACAGCCCTGCATTAATGTTTTCCGCATGTTTGGAAGATTTCTCCTTGAACTGGGTCATGCGGTTTAGCTCGCCCATATAGGTGAAGCAATTGAGAATCCAAGCCAGCTCCGCATGGGCACTTACTTGGGACTGGTAATACAGAATATTTTTCCCCGGGTCAAGTCCCAGCGCGATGAGCCAGGCCAGCATCTCCCGCCCGTTGGCACGAAGCTCCGCCGGATTCTGCCGCACCGTAATAGAGTGCATATCCACCACGCAGTACAGGCATGTGTATTCCGACGAAAGCCGCTCCCAATGCTTAATCGCCCCCAGAAAGCTGCCCAGCGTGGGTATCCCCGTCGGCTGAATTCCGCTAAAAATGATAGGTTTGCTTTTTTCTGACATAAAAAAACCTCCGCATCGTCGCTGTGCTTTGCGATTCTGCGGAGTATTATGCCATATTTATTAGATTTTGTCATTACGCCATAAAGCCTCTTCCTTTGCCGTCATCCACATATTCGTTGGCTTGGCCGTCGCGGCCATAGGTCAGGCCGGAATACACTTTTGGGATTTCCCCTGCCCATGGAGCCTCGTCTAGGGTTTTGGAGGCGGCTTCACGCCAGCCTTTTAGCAGCTCGGTCATCATTGCCATGACTTCGTCGGTGGCGGCGAGGGCTTTTGCCGTGTCCAAGGTATAGTGATTGTCGCTCAGCAGCCTGTAGGCGTAGTCATATAATCCATAAAAATCATTCGCCAGCGGGGTTTCGAAGTTAAGCGACTGAATCAGCTGCTCCAGCCCGTTTTTGGCTTTCTGAATGTGATTTCTGAAATCATCCATGTCCTCGGATGTGGTGGATGCCGAAGCGACAGCCCTGGCGGCGGTCAAAAATTCCAAAATCAATTCGAAATTTATTACCACCAGCTGAGCTGGCCCCGCCTGGGAAATTCTCATCATATATGCGGATTTGTCCATCATTCTTCATTTTCCCTTTCAAGCGCGGCCTCAATCAAGACGACCACTTTCTCAGCCAGTTCAAGGGCTTCCTGTGATTGAGCTTTTGTCAGTTCAAAGTACGCATTGCCGGGATAGTTCGTGTCGTAATAATAATCAGCCAATTGCGACAAAGTGCAGATATCCTTATCAGATAGTGACGATAGCCCCAATTCAAGGCATCGTTCATATAGCCGTCTTGGTTTATGCAATGACATCAGCCTATAATCATCGGAAATGCCATTTTGTTCAATGAAAGCTTTTAGGCATTTTTCGACGGATTGCTCGCTAAATCTGCCGCCGGCACTGTAATCCTGCGCGGCGTGCATAATTTTTGCGCGAGACAAATCCTTCTTGGCAATGTACAGATAACTTCCTATCTCTGCCACAATAGCACGCCCTCTTTTTTTATTGATGACGAAATATGCAAGGGATGGTCGTCCGTGTCAAAAACATGGGACTCTACATACGAATACTCCACGTCCACTCCGCTTAAATCCGCCACCTCGTTAAGGGCGGCGCGGTTTACACTGGCGGAATCTTTGTGAATGACTGCTATGTCAATATCGCTAAACGCCGTAGCTGTACCCCTGGCATGACTGCCAAAGAGGTACAGCTTGGTTATACTGGCATCTTCACTGGCGGTTGAAATTATGCTTTTAATAACGTCGTGCTGATGAAGCTGCATATTATTGCAATAGGGACACAAGTTGCTGCGGCCGCTGATTTGCTTGGGTGAGAATCGCCATGGCGGCTTGGAACATTACATTGTACTGTGCCAAGCGGGTGGATTCGCGGGCGACGTCGGCGTCCTGAATGCGACTGCGGGACATTTCTGTGTTTTCGGCGGCAACATCAAGGCTTGAGACTGTGGACTCCAAGCGGTTTTGGAACGCGCCAAGGCGTGCGCGAACCGTTGAGACAGTGGTTATCGCCAAATCCGTAATGCCTAACGCAGCGGTGGCACCTTGCTGGTTACGGTAATTCAGCTTCATGCGACGCTCTCCGCCCACGAATTCTATGAGCCCCAAGGTTTCGGAGTTAAGACGCGGAATTTGCACGGGCATTGCATTATTATGGCTTGGGCCGATTTGCAGCATGATTGGGCCGAAGTTGCGTATTTGTAAGGACATATGCGCCAAAGGGTCTCCGCCTGATTCGGGGAGGCCATATCCGCCCACAATGTCAGTTCCGTCAAACCAAGGTGCCTCAGTGCCTTCGGTGCGCGGGCCGTTTGAATTGCCGTTTCCAAAATCGAAGCGTAAGCTTCCCGCGCCGGCACCATAAGTAACAGGCCGCACCTGAATATTAAGCCGGATATCCTCGCCTTGCGCACCGCGAATAAATACCTTATTGCCGTCGGAGACAAAGGACAGGGAATCAGAGCCCGGAACAAGGTCGTTATTAACGTCACGCAGGGCTATATTGCCAATTACGGCATCCGTACCGGATGTTGTGCGCCGTCTGACATCGCTGGGGTCATTCGGATTTGTAACCACCAAAGCACCTGACCCCGGAAATATAAGGTCAAGCAGGCCGGTATCATTGTGGTTATCCACGTCAATGCGTATGCTTTGACGGCTTCCTGCAAGGTTGGAAACAATGAATCTGTCTCCGTCCCCACCTGCGGCGGCGTTGTTGGGTATGTGAAGGCCTGACTGCTCCATCACGCGGTTAAGACGGGAATTAAAGCCGGCCCAATCGCTTTCGCCCTCTTCGCGCACGGCTATTCTTGTGCCGTTGACGAGTATGGTTGAGCCTACGGGTATGAGGGGTACCGGGTTGGCCGGGTCTGTTAAATCATCCATGGGGGCGAGGGTTAAATCGTTATTAAATATAGCTGTGTTTATTTGCATGTGGGCGTGACTTCCCACAGATATAATACTATAGTCCAAGCTGCCGGGCTGAACTGCCGGAGATAAGAACAGCGGCGTTACTATCGAGCGGGTGACAACGGATTCTCCCGGCACATGCCCCGGCATACCCGGAGCGGGGTTAAAGATATCCGCGCCGGGGAGAGCTCCGGTGAAATGCCCCGGCGCGCCAACCGGCGGGTTGGGTATAATTGCCGGAGGTGTGCCAAACGTAAGGCTTTCCGTTACCCTGTCCGCCTCGCCGTTTAGAATACGCATACGATTGTATTCCGAGCGGCTGGCTATCAATTGGATTTCCGTTGTCAGCTGGTTGATTTCCTCCTGGATGAGCTCGCGGTTTTCGTTTGTGAGAGTGTCGGTGGCGGCGTAAACGGCCAGCTCGCGCATACGTTGCAGCATATTGTGAACCTCTGCCAGCGCGCCCTCGGCGGTTTGAATCAATGCGATGCCGTGGGAGGCGTTTTCGCTGGCGCGGTTAAGGCCGCCCACTTGATAATTAAGCTTGTTGGCAATGGCCAGCCCAGCCGCGTCCTCCCGGGCGGAGTTGATGCGCAGGCCCGTTGACAGGCGTTGCATTGCCTGCCCCAGGCTGCGGTCTGCGCGGCGCATACTCAAATGGGTAAATAATGCAGGGATATTGTGGTTAATTACCATAGGTAGATTCTTCCTCTCTATCTTCTTGAACTTCGGTTTCTGTTAT
The DNA here is from genome assembly GCA_009788085.1 of Defluviitaleaceae bacterium. Taxonomy (GTDB): domain Bacteria; phylum Bacillota; class Clostridia; order Lachnospirales; family WQUN01; genus WRAH01. The sequence goes on along the minus strand of WQSB01000025.1, from coordinate 11,282 downwards.
TTCTATAAACTGCGCGATGGCGGATACCACCGCGTAGAAATCGGGTTTTGCGGTTTTCTGGGCATTCATGGCTTACACCCGGAAGTCGTAGGCTGTTTCCGCACGGGGAGTGTAGCTTGGCGGTGAGGCCGCGCTGTCGGCCGCGGGCTCTTGACTCGGGGAGAATGTGAATTCGCCCACTGTCGCACCGGCTTCCGCCAGCAAGGCTTCCAGCTGAGCTTGATTGGAGGCCAGTGCCTCAACGGCCTCGTGTGTTTCCGCCGAGATATTTATATCCACGGAACTTCCGCTGATTGTAAAATATGTGTTTACCACGCCCAGCCGCTCTGTGTCAAGGGACATCAACACCCTTGCGCCGTCGCCGGTAAGCGCGTTTTCATTGAGTACATACAGCGACAGATTTGACACCTTGCCGTTTATTTTTACCGGGATTTGGAAGCCCTGCTCACCGCCTCCGTTTAGGCCATGGGTTATGGCAAGCAAATTGGAAATTTCCGTTCTGCTTGCGCCGCTGTCGCCTAAAGCGGAGAGAATCCTTGCCAGAATTTGCCCCGTGGCCTGCCCTTCGCGAAGCTCGCTTAAAGATGAATCGGGAATGGCATCCAAAATGCCGGCCGCTGATTCGCTTGTAACTTCACTTTCACTGGCCTTGTCTGCGGCAGTCTCCAGTTCGTCAGCCAGTGCCCGCCGCGAGCTTGAAAGCCGCTCGAATGCGCGGATGTTTCCGGCGGTGGCGGATATCCCCCGGCTTTGCAGGCTGTTAATAACCTCCGGACTGGCGGAGATAAACGATTGAATTGCAGCCTCTGTCGTTGCAGCTTCCGGCTTCGAGACGGATGCAGAAGCTTCGTCATGGGCGGCCATTGCCAAGTCTTCGATAGGCTGGCCAAGGGACGCATTCATCATAGCATTTAGACTTTTTGGTGAAACCTTTCCTATGAAGCTTTCCGTCACGAGCTCGCTGTAGGTCGGGGCCGCCGCGCTTTCTAGTATGGCGCGGATGCTTTCCGCCGGGCGGGTCAGTCTTTCCAATTGGCCGTAGGCGTCGGTAATGTTCGTGTCGGTTTTCTTTGGCTTTTGTGCCAAGTTCAATAGGTCGCCCAGAGTCATGGGAGCGGCCTTGAGATTTTCCATTTGTGCCGCCAGCCCCAACGCCGCCGCGCCGTCGCGCTGGATTACGTTAAGCATCCGGTAAATGGCTATCATGGACTTGCGCGTGTCAGGGTCGAGGGCTCCCGCGTCGTCCATTTCCATTATATAGCGGGAAATTTTGTCCGCGCCGTCTTCGCCCATGCTCAGGTTAAATTGCTTGATGTACGCCAGCACTTGGTCGGCGTGCATATTCAAGGGGATTAGGCCGTCTTTTATCATGTTGGCCGCAATCATGGGGTGCAAATTGTCGGCTATGGCAGTTATTTTGGCGTCGATTATCTTAACCTGGGTCAGATTTTCCTCAGTTACATCCATGCTGTTTTTGCTTAGGATGAACGCCGCCTTTGCGTTCTCGGAGGTGGCGGTGATGCCCATATTCTCCAATAGCGGCGCGAATTGGTCCTTTACCTTATTAATGCTGTCACCAAATTTTGCCATGGGTACGGTGGCGTTTTGCTCGTAACCCGCCGTCGCCTTGGCATATAACACAGCCTCGCTGACACCCTTGACCGTGAAGTCAATGTCGCCTTGCATTACACCTGCGTGGACATTGGCCGTCAGCGGCTTAAGCGTGGCAATCGCATCGAAGAGGCTTGTAATTTGCACCGCTTCCTGGGGCTCGGCCTTCGCACCGGCCATTTTAAGGAAGCGCAGGGCGGTTTCCTCGTTTATTTGCAAGCCGCGCAATTGCTCGCGCAGGGCGTCTGTGTCTATGTTCAGATTCTGGTGGCGGTTGGCCGCTTCAATGGCCAGCTTTAACTGTGCCTCGGCAAATCTTGTAACCTCCGTCAGGCGTATTGCCCCCATGGGAATATCCGAAGCCAAATGCTCCGCCGCTTGGTCAAAAAACAATTCGCCGGAAATGGCTTGTGGAATGTTTTTCATTGTGCGGGTGAGATTTTGTAAAAATTGCACCTTTTGGATGTTTTCTCGGCTTAAGGGAAGGTCGCGGTCTAGGAGGAACCGCGCCGTTTGCAGATTTTCCGGGGTAATTTTTATGCCCTCCCGGGTGAAGAAATTCTCAATGACTTCTTGAGGGACGGGAGCGGCTTGAGCCGGGTTATTTGCCGGTTTTGCATCTTTTGCCCCGTCACCATAGGCATGGCAGCTCTTATATACATTATCCAGAGTCAGAACTTGCTCTTTCGAAATCAGCTCCTCGATGGCCGTGGCCGGCACGGATTCCGGCAGACGGTCGTAGGCGTACTCCATGGCGGATACGTTTTTGTCGGAAACCGCCAGCCCGTGATTAAACAGGCTTGTGACAATGTGGCGGGCATTTTCTGCTCTGCCCCAAGCGCGGTTTAGGCCCTCGGCCAGCTCCCCCGGGGAAATTTCCCGTTTTGGGTCTCTTTCCACACTGTGCATGACCCGGTTAAGGTCGGCAAAGCTGATTTTTGACAAATCCAAACCGCTTTCGGCTATCGCGCCAAAAACAGATTTGCCGCCGCCGCCGATGAAATTCTGCCCACGCCGGATAGACGCGATTACCCGCTGAATTTTGGCGGCACGCTCCTGACGATATTCCGCCCGCAGCTCGTCGGCTTCCTTCATGGCTTCTATATTGTTGGCAAGCTCTTTGTTTTCCTCATATCCGTCAATAAGCGTCGCGTTGCCGCGCTCAGCCTGCTCCGCCCCTTGAGGCGTCCGCCGCTCAAGTATTTGCGTCAGCGAAAACCCATCGCGTTTGCGGTTCACCTGAAAGCTTAGCGTGTCCCCGACCTGCCCTTGCAAATCGGCGGCGTTGGCCGTAAACGTAAAGCCGTCCTCCGTACGCAACGTAGCCTTGCCCCCCGTCACATCCGAAAGCAAGGCCGTAACCACGTCACCCGTATTCCAGGCCGCACCCATACTTCTGCGCCACACCACTCCCGACGCCGGATTCTGATTCGAAACAAATATGTTCATATATTCTCCTTAGAATATGTCATAGCTATTTTATTCCCTGCTTTATACTTCGGATTTTATCCGCAATATATTTAGTGCCAAAAGGAGGGCTTGCTATGGAGAGGTTTAAAAAACGGGGCAGCTTCGCGAACGGCATAGGGGGTGCGCACCGCGAAACCCCCGTGATTGCTTCGTTTGCTCACGGTCGTGTCGGCTGAGGCGGCAAAAAAAGGCGGGAGTTTGCTTTCAGATTATCATCTGAGCAAACCCTCGCCTTTATGGTTGCCGCCATGCGCCGCACTGTTCGCAAATTCTGCGCAATTCACGGGGGTTTCGCGGTGCGCACCCCTTTGGTTATAGCATTTTCAACGGAAACGTCTATATAGCAAAATTGCTATATAACTTCCTTATGGTTTTTTTAGTTCGCTTTTCAAATCCGAAATAATTTGTTTCAGCGTCGGGCTCTTTCCTTCCACTTCTGCATCAGCAATCTCCAGCAATCTTAACTGTCCTGTTTTGTAGGAGTCGAATTGTTCATTTGTCATTCCCATTGCTTCACCTCCTTCAGTGTTTTTAGTGTAGCACACCAATAACGATATGCAAAGACTATATAAATGGCAAAAATAATATACATTGCCTATCGGTCAAAACGTCGCTGCCGCATTCGCGGCTTCCCTCTGTCAATGTATTTATTTTCTGCCATTCATATAAAAACGCCATGCAAACCGGAAAACCCGGCCTGCATGGCGTTTTCAATTAGACTTGCAAAATATTATCTTATCCGCGATAAGGCTCTGCTGCGGAAAGCCTGATTGTGTGCCATCCGGATTCTGCAGGGGGGATGCCTATACGTGTATCCCAGGTGGTGACGCGGTTGTTAAGGGCTGTAAGGTCGACTCTCCAGAAGGTGGGGAAGAAGGGCACATTGTCGTGCTTATAGCGTTGAAGTGCGTGGTAAACACTAAGCATGTAAGCTTCGTCCCAAACAGCTTCCGTGGCCAGACGGGCCAAGATTGCAGAGTATTCTTCGGAGTTGTAGCGGCTGGGTGTCCACCATGTGTTGGGCCCCCAACGGCCGGCCGGGTTGGGGTTAAAACCGGCAGTCCATCCCCATGTGTAGATGTCAACTTCTCCGTTGTCATCGTCAAAGTCAAGGATATCCCACAGGGCAAGTCTTTCGTGGGTGCGGCCCTGCCACAGCTCTACACGGATGCCTATATCCGCCCATGCTTGGGTTTTGAAGCCTATGATTGTGTCATCGTCTTCACCGGTGATATAACCCCATTGAAGGGTAAGCGGGCTTCCATCGGGCCATTCCCTGTAGCCGTCACCATCTATGTCACGGAAACCGGCTCCGTCAAGAATTTGCCTTGCAAGCTCGGGATTGTATCCGAATGGTGGGATGCTGAGGTCAAAGAAAGCGGAGTGTAGAGGAGACATGAAGTTACCTGCGGGGAATCTCAACCCGTTGAACACGATGTCGCCAAGAAGCTGCAAGTCTATGGCTTTGGCCATGGCTCTGCGCAGATATACATTGTGAGAAGGTCTGTCATATTCCATTATGGCCACATTGTTGTCATGGTCAAAAATGCCGAAGCGAAAGGAAACAAACTGATATGCACCTTGCAAAGACGCAAGATATCTAAAGTTTGTGGGGCTCTGATAGTTGGCAAACTGTATGTCGGAGAATGTGGCGTAGTCAAACTCGCCAGCTTCCATACGTGCGGGAATTTGGTCCGGATGTACCCATTCGATAACCATGTATTCGATATAGGGTCTGCCGAAGGTGTAGTTTTTGTTGCGTATTAAATGAACAGTTTCGCCTGGAACGATGCTTGACACCATAAAGGGCCCCCAGCCGATGGGGTTGACACGGAACTCGGTGCTGTTGGCGATGTCCGCAACTTCCATGTTGCCAAAGATATGGCGCGGCGCGGGTGAAGACCACAGTCCGAAGTACAGCATTTCGGGGGCTATGCCGGCAAGGTGAATTTCCAATGTACGGTTATTGTTTGAAAGTACAAGCCCTTCGATGGAATCCGTATAACCATTATGAAAGTCCATAATGCCTATGATGCTTTGCTCATTTCTGCCAAAGCGTACCCCCGGATAGTCCGGGTGAGCCATTGTTTCAAACACGAACACTAAATCGTCCAGGGTGAGGGGTACACCGTCATGCCAGGAAACATCTCTCTGCATGTTAAGGGTAATAACGGCATTGGCAACGTCAATGGTGTAATTGACCAAGCCCTCTTGCCCCCATTGCAAAGTTGGAGATGTTGAGAATATGCTACGCTCCGAGCCTATGATGGTGCTGATGATGCCGTCGTCAACACCGTCGCCGAAAGCTGACATTCCAAACAATCCTGCCCAAGGGCTGACACCTGCCAAGGCATAGCGGAAGGTTGTGCCCGGTACATGGGGAAGCCCGGTTTCAAGAAACTGCGGGAATCTTTCCATGGTGGCGTTGATTACGGACAGGGGATGCCCTTCCGGATAGGGTATGAACCCGGGAATTTCGGGTGCTACTGCGGGCGGGTCGCCCGGTACTGGGGCAGGAGCCGGCGCAGGTGCGGGAGCCGGCGCGGGGGCAGGAGCCGGAGCCGGCGCAGGTGCGGGTTCTTCATCGCGTGCGCAAGCCGTAAACGCAAATGCCAGAACTGCCAAGACGACAGTACATAGCACCCATTTCTTAATACCTTTCATGTTAAATCCTCCTTCTAAATGGTTCTCTTTTTTGCGTCGGCGGCGCGGTTGAGAGCCTGACCGACAAAGTTTATGCATAACATCATTACAATGATGAGTAATGCCGCTGGAAGCCATAACCACATGCGGTTCTGCATGTCATATGGTATGCGGGCGAAGTGAACAAGATTACCAAGGCTTGGCACGCCATGGGGTAAACCAAAGCCTAAAAATGTAAGCCCCGTTTCGATGCCCATATTGGCTGCCAAAGTAAGGGTAAGGTTGCTTGTGATAATGGAAACCAGATTCGGAAGCACTTCGCGGAAAATGATAATAATATTGGGCGTGCCCAAGGTCTTAGAGGCTGAAACATAATCCAGCTCACCCTGCTGCAAGGCCTTGGCGCGTATAAGCCGCGCCGTGGGCTGCCATGAAAACGCGATAAAAATAAGCGAAAACGTCAATGGGGTATAGTTGGGGATAAGGGCCACAAAAACGATAACCAGCATGATAAAGGGCACCATAGTGATGAAGTCAATAATACGCATGATTACGTTGTCCACATGTCCGCCGTAATATCCGGAAAATAAACCCACAAACACTCCTATAAGCGTTGCGCCCCCAGTCACCAGAAACGCAATGTTAAAAGAATTCCGCGCGCTTAGGATAAGCCTTGGAAGCATATCCCGTCCACTGGGGTCTGTGCCCAACAGGAAGCCGCCCTCACCGGGAGGCAGGTTGCGGGTAAGCAGATTCACCCTGTCGGCCGCAGCCTGGTCTATAAAGGGGTACCATAAATAAACGGTTGCCACAATCACAATGAAAAAAAACAACCCGATTAAAGCCAATTTATCGTTTTTTACCTCTCGCCACATTACCCTCCACGCGCTTGTAGAGTTCATGCCCTCACCTGCCTCTACTTTATCCGGATACGCGGGTCTATTATAGTAATGGCAATATCCGCAATCAAAACGGAAACAACACCCATAATCGCATAGAACATAATTAGCGTATTGGCCACCGGGAAATCTCTTCGCATTATAGAGGTAATAAACAGCTCGCCCATTCCGCTGAAGGAAAATACCGTCTCGATAAAGAATGACCCGACAAATACCCCTGCGATTACTATTCCGAAATGCCCCGCAATGGGAAGCAGCGCGTTGCGCAAAATATGCCTTGTATATATCTTGTTGTTTGGCACGCCCTTGCTTTTTGCCGTAGTGACAAAATCCGAGGCTTCAAAGTCGATAATTTCACTGCGCAGAAAATAAATAACAGTAACCGTACCCAGCATCGCACCCGTAAGTGCAGGCAGAAGCAAGTGTTCGATTCGACTCATAAAAGCGACCATGCCGCCTGCGCCAAAGGCCAAAACGTCAATGCTACCCCGGGAAGGAAACCATTGCCGGTTAAGCGCGAAATTGAGAATATTAAACAACCCGAATACAACAGAGGGCAAGCTCAATGCCACAAAGGTGTACACCATAATAGTTTTGTCCAGAATCCGCCCCTTTTTGCGGGCGGCCAGAATCCCTAGCGGAACGGCAATCATATACAAAAACAGCGAGGTCATTAAGGAGAGACGAACCGTGTTGGGCATTCTCTCGCCAATAACTTCCGTAACGGGGCGGCCGGGGCTTATGCCCAAAGATGTGCCAAAGTCCCCTCTAAGTAATATGTCACCCATCCACCGGGCATATTGCACATACCACGGGTCGTTAAGCCCCGCAGCCTCGCGCAGTGCCATATACTGCTCAAAGGTGGTGTCCGGGCCTAATCTGCCCCGCAAGGCATCGCCAGGCATGATTTGCGCTATAATAAAAACTATAAGGCTAAGCACAAAAAGCTGGGGAATTAATATCAAAAAACGTCTCGCGATAGTCTTCCACACCTTAGAAACCCCCTTGGCTTAGATATGTATAGTGCATTACTTTGCCACAAATCTTAGACTTTGTCAATCCTTTGCCGCACAGCTTCATATAAAAGGATGCTTCCCGCTACGGAAGCGTTAAGGGATTCGGTATCAGCCGTCATGGGCAGACGTATCAATGCATCAGCCATGGATGCGGCTTTTTCGGAAAGGCCGTGGGCTTCGTTGCCCACCAGCAGACAAAATTTTTCGCGCATATTGATACTGTAAGGCAAAGCGTTCCCGCGCGGATGGGCGGCGTATATGGGAATGCTTTGCTTTTTCAGCGCGGACAAAGCTTCTTCCGTGTCCGCACCGGCGACAATGGGCAGACGTAAAGCAGCCCCCGCTGCCGCGCGAAGCACCTTAGGACTGAAGATGTCGCAGCTTCCGGAGGTTAAAATCACGCCGCTTGCGCCGGCCGCCGCCGCCGTTCGCACGAGGGTGCCTATGTTTCCCGGGTCGCTCAGGCTTTCACCCATCAAAATAAAACCGGTTTCCGGCTTAAGAATATCATCCAAACTCCACGTAATTTGCTCGCACACGGCGATGATTCCCTGTGGCGTTACCGTGGCGGCCAGCCGCACAAATAAACTGTCTCGAATGATTTCGCACCGGGCGCGCTCCTTATACCGTGATAAATCATGGGTGTCTGCATACCTGCGCGAGACCACATAATAATGAATCAGATAATCGGGGGGGATTTCCGCTATGCATTTCTCACTTTCCACCATAAAAAGTCCCGTTTCGTCGCGGCCTTTTTTTGTTGTCAAATGTTTTAAGCTTGGCACAAAAGCACCTCCGATGAAAATTGATTTCCGTGCGTCTATAGCTTCACGGCTTGTTTTTGTCAGTGTTTTTGTCTATGATAAAAGTAAAAAAAAATAAAGGAGCAATTGCATGAATCCAACAGTGACAATCGAAATGGAAAACGGCGGGAAAATGAAACTGGAGCTTTATCCGGAAACCGCGCCGCTGACGGTAAAGAACTTTATAAGCTTGGCCCGTGACGGCTTTTACGACGGGCTGGCCTTTCACAGGGTAATCAATGGCTTTATGATTCAGGGCGGGTGCCCGGACGGCGACGGGACTGGCAACCCGGGATATAAAATCCCCGGCGAATTTTCCAGCAACGGTGTTGAAAATCCCCTAAAGCACACAAGGGGCGTAATTTCCATGGCCAGAAGCGGCGACCCGGACTCTGCCGGAAGCCAGTTTTTTATAATGCACGAAAACGCTCCACACTTGGACGGAAATTATGCGGCGTTCGGTGCGCTGACGGATGGTTGCGATGTGCTTGATGCCATCGCCGAAAGCGAAACCGGCCCAAAAGACCGGCCGATAGAGCCTCAGATTATAAAGGCCGTCAGTGTGGAAACAGACTGAGTCAGTTCCTTCAGTTTTTTCGGCCTAGGCGATTACGATTTTGTTTCTGCCTAAGCCCTTGGCTTTGTATAGGGCACGGTCTACCTCTTCGCAAAACTCCTCCATTGCCGAAGAATGGCCGCTTGGATCCGGGATTATAGTGGACGCTCCAATGCTTGCGGTGATATGAGCAAATTCACCGCTGCATGTTACCGGGGCGGCTTCGATATTGGCACGGATTTTCTCCGCCACGACCTTCGCACCGATGACGGATGTCTCAGGAAGAATAACCGCAAACTCTTCGCCTCCCCAACGAAAGACGTAATCAGACCCCCGCTGAACGGTATTTGTGAGCACGCCGGCAACGGTTTTTAATGCCGCGTCGCCGCTCAAATGGCCGTACTCGTCGTTAAACTGCTTGAAATGGTCAATGTCTATCATCAAGAGGCTAATCCATGAACCTGTACGGGCGGCCCTGGTCCATTCGATTTTCAGCTGCTGGTCGAAGCAGCGGCGGTTATTTGTCCCCGTCAGCCCATCCGTTAAACTAAACCGCTCTATCATTCGCATTTGTGTCAACAGCTTCAAATGAATTCCCACACGCAAGGTGACAACCTCCGCCACAAAGGGCTTGCGTATATAATCCACCGCACCGTTTCGTAGGGCCGCAATCTCGTCGCTGCAAGCCTCGCTTCCCGTCACGATAACAACCGGTATATCCTTTGTTTTGTCATTTGTCTTCAGCGTGGTCAAAAGCTTATGGTCCGGCGTCCCCTTTATTGGCAAATCCAAAATGATTAAATCAATCCCGTATTCTTCGGCCATAAGCAAGCCCGCATCCCCATTGCTGGTGGCTTTGACCAAGTACTGCGACGACAAAATCGTACTCAGCGCACCCAATGCCAGAGGGTCGCCGTCTATTATAAGGATGCAGTTCCTTTGGTCCATGCGCTTTATTCCTCCTCTGATTTTGGCAGTATACTACATAGTGTGGACAAATGGAAGAAATTCGGGCGCGAAAAAGAGGTCTAATGTTTCAAAAAAGGGGCCGTCTTGCCAACAGTATTGGGCATACTTCCGGTGCCCAATGCTGTTGGCGAGACGGCCCCTTGCGAATTTATCGCCGCGCCTGGGACACTTCCGATTTCATTCCCCGCCAAGAATAACCGCCGCGATGATATTCGCGAGAGGGGGCATGGCGTTTAATGCCTCCTGCTTTGTGTTGTTTTGCGCGCCGACTTCGATTAGGGTGCTTAGGGGCATCATGTGCAGGCTGTAGCGGAATTCACGCAGGTAGACGCGCCGCGTAATGCCGGGATAAAGCTGGTTTGCGGCAAGTTGCAAATTAAAGCTGAACGCCAGATTCTCCCGCTGATATGGGTTGTACAGCCAGTGGAGGTCTGTAATTTGGCCGTTGCGGTAGCGGCGGCTTAGGCCGTTAAAGAACATGATTTGCGCGGTGCGCACTCCGTCTATGTAGGTGATGAAGGGCGGAACATGTTCGGGGACGCCGTCCCGGTGGAGGTCAATTACCATTTGAATCGAAGGGTTGTCCGCGAGAATTTGCCGAATCACAGGCTCCATGCGCTCGTAGGAGCCCGGTCGGGCGGATATTCCGTTAATCATGTCAAACCGCCCCGTGTAATGCATCGTTTGTATTCCGCGGGCGGCCAGAAGCTCCGCCAAATACCGGCCGACTCCCATGATTCCCCCCATGGGGTCGTTCAGGTCGCTGTCTACAAATTCCTCCATGGAATGGGTATGAAAAATCAGCACCTGAGGCCCGTCAACGGTTGTGTCAATTGTTAAATCCTTTTCCAAAAATGCGGGCACGTCGATGTCCGAGGGAAATAAAATCGTATAGCGGTCTACCAAAAATATATTGCGCGTGAGATAATCAAAATCCATCAGCCGGGCGACATATTCCGGGGACGGGGGCAGAAGCTTGCGGACTTCACGTTGCGTGGGAATAACCTGCGGCACAAAGATGATATCATTAAGGCCGATGATGTTTCCGTTTGTTTTTTCCGGCGCGTATGAAAACGAATCGGCGAACACATCCCCTGCGTTTTCCCAAACATGTTCCCAAGGCCCGCGGCTCAGCAGACCCGTCGAAAACAAAATAGCCACGGTAATAAGCATCAGTCCCAAAATTCCCCTTGCTTTTATAACTGCCCTCTTGCTCATATGAGAATCACCGCCTCGTATAATAATGTTTGTATTTTAGTTGTTGCTTGAAACGTAATAATTAAAATACACTGCAAGAAGCGGATAGAGTTCACCG
>WQSB01000024.1 GCA_009788085.1 Defluviitaleaceae bacterium | reverse complement strand
CCGGGGCCGGGGTGGAATAGAGGGCCCGCCGGGCGACATTATAGTAGTTTTGCTATAGAAAAGGCGGGAATTCGCGCAGACAATCTGCAAGCGAATTCCCGCCTTTCTTTCGTCGCTACAGCCGACACGGCCGAGAGCAAACGTAGCACTCACGGGGTGCTGGGCCCGGTTCACCCCCGGCACCCTATGCCCTTCGCGAGACGTCCCCGTTACGTCAGCCCCAGATACGCATATTGATTGCGTCCGTGATTTTTTGCTTGGAAGATGGCTTCATCTATTCTTCTGAAGAAATCGGCGGCAAGCAGGCCGGCGGAGGTTTTTGTGCCGGTGACGATTCCGATGGACACTGTAACGACTCCGAGGTCGGAGTTTCCGGCGTGGGGGATTTGCAGCCGCCGCACTTCCTCAAGCATACGGTCGGCAACCAGCCTCGCGCCCTGCTCGGGAGTGTGGGGCAAAATCACCATGAATTCCTCGCCGCCATAGCGCGCCACAAAGTCCTGACCGCGGAACAGGCAGGATTTTAGAATTTCCGCAATAGAGCGCAAGCAATCGTCGCCCGCGCTGTGTCCGTAGAGGTCGTTAAATTGTTTAAAATGGTCAATATCCGCCAGTAAAACACTCAGGACATCCCCCGCGCGGGCCATAGTTGCAAGGGTGCGGTCAAGGTTCTCATTGAGATAACGCTTGTTAAAAATGCCCGTAAGTACGTCAAAATGTGCCTTGCCAAGGATTTCGTGCTTTTCGGAGTCCAAATGATTTACATTGCGTTCCGACATGCTGGTCATCTGGCGGTACTGCCGAAATTGCTTCAGCATTTTGCCATATTCCTCAACCAGCTTGCCGTATAGCTGTACGTCTAGGGTCGAACCCTCTTCCGCGCCAAGCAAAACCGCCACCGCCGCATCGTAAACCTTTTGCTCCCTAGAGAATAAGTCCATAATAATCCTCCATGCCACATATAGCAAACGTCTTTTGCTATAGTTGATGTGATTTGTCCGCCATAGTTTAACATTAATATAATGTTGACACAACACATATCAAGACGTATTCTAAGAGGTGAGAATAAAGAAGGAGCACGTTATATGAATACTTATGAACAAGCGGCAGAAATATATGATGATATCGGGGTAGATACGGAAACGGCACTGTTTGCACTGGATAAGATACCCATATCCCTGCACTGCTGGCAAGGGGACGACGTTCGCGGGTTTGAAGGCGCGAAGGACGTAACCGGCGGAATTCAATCCACCGGGAATTATCCCGGCGCGGCAAAGAACATGGAAGAGCTGCAAGCGATGCTGGACAGGGCTTTAGGCCTGATACCAGGCGCGGCAAAGGTGAGTCTCCACGCCATTTACGGAAACATTAAGGGGGTATCCCGGGACGCAATCGAGCCGAAGCATTTTCAGGAATGGGTAAATTGGGCACGGAAACGCAAGCTGGGGTTGGACTTTAACCCCACCTTTTTCTCCCATGAGAAATCCGCCGACGGGCTGACCTTAAGCCACCCCGACCCCGGCGTTCGCAATTTCTGGATAGAGCACGCCAAAAGATGCCGGGCGATAGCGGCCTATTTCGGCCTGAGCTTAGGCGAACTGTCCGTTTTAAACATGTGGATTCCTGACGGCTACAAGGATATCCCTGCGGACCAGCTGGCCCCACGCCGTCGCCTGGAGGATTCCCTTGACGAAATTTTCCGCCAGCACCTTGACCCGACCTGCATCGTGGACGCCGTCGAAAGCAAGCTGTTTGGCCTTGGGCTGGAGGCCTACACCGTGGGCAGCCACGAATTCTACATGGGTTATGCCATAAAAAACGGAATATCCCTATGCTTGGACACAGGCCATTTCCATCCTACCGAAAACGTTTCTTCCAAAATTTCCGCGCTTGCGTTATATGTACCAAAAATATTGCTGCACCTGTCCCGCCCCATGCGCTGGGACAGCGACCATGTTGTGCTTCTGGACGACGAGCTTCTGGCCATCGCCCGCGAAGTCATCCGGCATGGTTTGCTTGACCGCGTCCATGTGGGCTTGGACTATTTCGACGGCTCTATAGACCGCGTGATGGCGTGGGTAATCGGTGCGCGTAACACACGCAAGGCTTTGCTTATTGCGCTCCTTGAACCCTACAGGATGCTGCAAAAGGCCGAGGAAAAGCTGGACTTTACCCAACGTCTGCTAATCCTGGAGGAATCAAAGAACCTCCCATGGCAAGCTGTCTGGAACGAATACTGCAAACGCAAAAACGCACCCGCAAGGCTGGTGCTGTAGTTACTGCCCATAATACAGCTTAACCCGTCCTTGCTTGCGGGTTGTTTCCATATCAATGATACGTTGGTTTGCCGACCCTCGGAATTTCAAATCCAAATCCCGCTCCTCGTGGACATACGGCCCGTCTATAAGATAATCCGTCAAATCCAATAATGCCTGAATGTCCGCGTCATCTCTGGCTGCCAGCTCCTCATATACATAACCCGTATAAGTCGCTACGTCCCATCCGACGCGCTTGGCCTCAAAGGCCACCTGCGCCAATTCCCCCGCCTGCAAAAAAGGCTCTCCGCCGGAAAAGGTTACACCCCTTACCAATTTCCGGCCGGGGCCCGGTTTTTTTATCATACGAATCACTTCACGTACGCTATGCTCCCGGCCCCCGGACATGGAATGACTCTCCGGATTTTGACAATGCGGGCACGCTAAATCGCAGCCCTGCACAAATACAACCACGCGGAGTCCTGGCCCGTCTACCAGGCTTTCATAGGTTATTCCCGAAATTCTCATGAAATTTTTTCTCCTACATAAGGTCTTAAATCCGTCAGCGGCGCACCGGATTCATATTCAAAGCTTACGGTTATTTCCTTCCCGGGACTTACGGAAATTTCCCGCTCCAAGGGAAGTACGAGGTACCCGTTATGCCAGTCAACAATTTGTTGAGTTTGCGGATTAACCGCCAGAACATTTTTTGTGATAAACCGCAGTGCATTGACTTTCCCCTCGGCCGAGGCAGTCAGTGTGCCGCTCCATTTTACGGAAAGCTCATAGGGCTGGTCGTAGACAATTTGATGATAGACCACCGGGTCGCCCATTTCCATGGTGCGAGGCTGCTGGCTGTACGGGTCTTGAAACATAATTACGGGCGCGTAATAGCCCTCAAATTTAAAATCCTGATAAATAGGCTGAATGGCTTGCAATGTCGCGCCGGGTATAAATATAGGAAGATTCTCGCCATACTGCGCCTGATAATTTTTCTTAAAGGCGTCGATAACCTCCAGCTGCTTTTCCCTCAGCAAGGCCGAATGAAGCATCTCGCAGACCACCACGTCAACGGGCTCGGGGGGGACATATTCCGTCGCGTCGCCATGGATTACCTCGATTTTTTCACAATTCGGATTTAGTTTGTGCAAGCGTCGCGCTTCTGATACCAGCTCCGGATTATATTCCACGCAATAAACCTTTTCCGCCGTCTGCGCCGCAAAAAACGATAGTACCCCTGTGCCCCCGCCCAATTCCAGCACCTTGTCCGACGGCCTTACAAGCAAGTCAATCGCCCCACGAAACCCTTGCATCCGCGCAATATCCTGCAGCATATGATGATGATATTGAATCGGAATAAATTGCCCAAGTAAATTTTTGTTTTCCTGTGCCATAAACGCCTCCAGTTTTCTGCTATAATTCTTATACCGGAATACTAGCATGAAATTCTCATAAAAAAAAGCCCATTCCCGATACACCTGCAACATCTGATATAAGGTAATTTTGGTGACGTAAAGCTTTTGGTTAAAAAAATATGGAAGAGTGTTAAATCCGGCGCGTAAAATGACGATAAAGGTTTAGAGTATACTGATTCGAAAAATATAAGTGATTATGAGGTGGATATTATGACAGGTACTCCTATAAGATTTACCGGGCTTTTTTCGGGTATGGATACACAGTCGATGGTCAATCAGCTTATGCGTGCGGAAAGTATGCGTATGGACAGATTAAACCGCAGACGGCAAACACTGGCATGGCGGCGCGAGGATTTGCGCAGCACTATGACCACCCTTAATACCTTCCGCAACGAACGCACGGACCATATCGGCAGAAACAGTATAAACAACCCCAGTAATTGGAACCCCCGTGCAACGGCAACTCAAACAAACGCCGGTGCTACCATTAACGGCGGCAACGGCAACAACGGAGTTGTCGGAGCCGGAAGCATTTCCGTAACGGCTACCAGCAACGCCCGACTGGGCAGCTTTGATATTAAGGTAAGGCAAACTGCCCAAGGGGACCTTGTCAGAGGTGCTCAATTCCGTATCTCCGAAACCTCCCCCCTCTTTCCCCCTCTTGAAAGCGGCGCGCCCAATCCCCACGGACGCCCGGTAAACCTTAACAGCCAAATGTTAAGCTTTTTGGCAATTTCCGGCACGGGCGACCCAACTCTCGGGTCAAATCACTATGAATATGTACGCATAGGCAATGCAAATATCCGGCTCAACGCCAGCGACACCGTTCAAGAATTTATGAACCGCGTAAACGCCAGCAATCTCGCCGGGGTAAACATGGGCTTTGACGCGACACGCGGTATCTTCACTCTGGAAGCCAGAGGTGTCGGCGCAAACGCCATTGTTACAACTGGCAACGACGATTTGGGCTTTTTAGAGCATATAGGGCTTGCCAATATCCGCCCGGGTGCACCAGGCGCAGGCGTAGGCGGAACGATTACGGGAGCACCCCCGGCAGGGACTATGTTTGCTGGTTCCAGCATTTCAGATGTTTTTGCCGCAAGGGGACTCGCCTTGCCTCCCTCTGTAGACATGGGAGACTTTGGAGGAGTGCCCGGTCAAATCATAAACATAACTGCCGCCACCACCTTCCAAGACATCATAAATGCGATAAACAACCCGAATAGCGGTACAGATTTTACAATCAGCTTTAGCAACGGCAGGTTTACCGCAACGGGCAGAGACATCTCTTCTTCAATTGTTACCGGCTCTAACGCTATTTTGGATTTCATGGGGCTAAACAACCTCAATGAAGCTCCCCCCAGCCCGTCGGTAATTACCGATACAGTACATTCCAGCCTTGCTGGCATCTCAAATTACAGCGATTTAAACGATTTTCTTACTAACTCAGCTCTTGCAGGCTCAACAATCGCCAGTCTTCTGCCGAATACTGCTAATGTTGATTTCCCTGTCACCATTACAATCGGAGACCCTGACAACGGCGGGGCTACAATTGTAATAGATGATACTACAACCCTTGGTGCATTTATCAACAACATGCAAACCGCAGGAGCGGCAGCGGGGATAAGCTTTGATTTCGATGCCACGAACTACCGGCTCGTTATAAGTGCTACTGCCCCCGGACAAGAAATTCCACTCATTGGCGCGGAGGATGCGGATGGATGGGCCGTTCTGGATTTGTTTGGAATCAGCAGTCAAACCATCATGCAAATTCAACAGGCCAACGCACAACTCGTAAGCTATGTTGGCTCACCCGCAACCCCAACACTTGATGCTTATATAGCACCCTTCCTGGGCATTGCCGCCGGTGCAGACAACCAATATGTAAGCATCAATGACATAAATATAGAAATTCGCCACAATGACACCTTCCACAGCTTTATGCATCGCGTAAACACCACCCCAAACGTTGGTGTACAATTATCCTTTAGTGCCGCCACAGGCAGATTTGCCGTTACACCCACAGGTCAAGGCGATGCTGCAAGGCTTCAATTGGGAACAATCGTCATCACACCCGCAGACCCGGACGCAGACCCGCCAATTCCGGACGACGTGCTTGGTTATGACGGCTTCGGAGTACTTGAGTTTATGGGTTTTAACGATATAGACTGGAGAGCCGACGACGGAGACCCGCGGATGATTCGCCGCGCCCAAAACGCTGTCATTTACCATGACATAAACTCACCTCTGAACTTACCCGGGGAAATCGGCATAAGGATGGAATCTGCGGGCAACGATTTTGAATTGGAAGGCATCCGCGTTAATGTCTCAAATGCCGGAGCATATCAGATATTCAACATCAATGCCACCCAAAACACAGATGAACTAATGGAAATGATTTCGGAGTTTATTGAGTCCTACAATGAGCTTATCCGCTATATAAATTCGCTTCACACCACCCAACGCCCGACTCAGCGCGGCAACCGCAGCTTCTTTGAGCCTCTGACCGATGAACAGCGCAACGCAATGAGCGAGCGTGAGGTCGAGCAATGGGAAGAGCGGGCACGCATGGGCCTGTTCCACCGCGACCCAATGATTCGCAATCTGCACAGTGAATTGCGCCGCATGATGTTTGAACCGGTAACTTTAGGTGACGGTACCCGGCTTGCCCTGTTTAATATCGGTATAACAACGGTGGGCATGGACGCCGCAAGGGAAGACCGCATGATGGGCATTCTCGCAATCGACGAAGACCGTCTGCGTGAAGCACTTGAAACCAACCTCTCGGGTGTTCAGGCTTTGTTTAGCCGTAGCAATACCCAGGCCGATGTTCCGGTAAACACCGCCGCAGAGCGCAATGCCGCTGCTCCCCACTTGGGTGTGGCATGGCGTTTGCGTAATACCATAGAAAATGCGGTTATAACTCACAACGGGCCGTTCCGCCAACGGGCCGGCGCGATAAGCGGTGACGACGGCCAAAGCCTTATGGCCCGCCAGCTCCGCGATTATGACCAGCGTATAGACCGTATGCAGTCGTGGCTTATTCGCAGGGAAAATCACTTCTTCGCAATGTTTGCCCGTATGGAGCAAGCGATGGCACAGTCCCAGGCTCAAATGGAAAGCCTGTGGGCATTCGCGGGAATGTAATGGAAACGCTGAAGCAAGCCAAGGAGCTTACCGATAAAATCCTGGCTATAACACAAGCCCTGATATTAACCGGGGATGGCGAGCAGGAAGAAGCGGACATTGCGGCATATGTACAAATGGTTGAAGAGCGCGAATCGCTTATCAGCAAGCTGCTTGAGCTAAAGCAAAGCATTAGCGACGAAGTGATATCTTCAGAAGAATTCGCCTCAATTATACAAACTATTGGAAGCATAGCCGAATTGGATGAGGGGCATCTTGATTTTATGGAAAATGTGCGTGACGCGGTGATGGGTGCTTTGCGAAAAGTAAAGCAAGGGCAAAAAATCCACAAAGGATACCAAGCCCTCCCCCCGGACACCACCTCACACAGATTTGATACAAAGCACTAAGCAAGGCATTAAAAAGGAGGAAGATTAATATGGATGTTAGAATCAACGGGTATCAAGCACCACCGCCACCACCGGGAACAGGCGGCGTGGAAGTTGCGGATGCTCAGGCACCATCACCTGCTGTGCCACTTCCGGCTCAGGCACCGGTTATGGATGTTCAGGCTTTTGTAGCTGCGGAAACACGCAATGTAGAACGCGCCGAAAGTAGCGAGCTGCTCAACAGTGCTGTCGGGGCAATCAACACCAGCATTGCGATACACAACCGCCATTTGAGCATAAGTATTCATGAAGCCACAGGGCGTCGCATGGTTACGGTATACGATTCCACCACCAACGAAGCCATCAGAGAAATTCCGCCTCAAAGAGTTTTGGATGCTCATGCAAACATTCTTGCACTTGCCGGATTGTTTATGGATGCCCGGGGATAATAAGAGGCAAAAAAGGGGAAATATCGAGTGGTAAATGTAAATCCTTATCATAGAATGTTGGAAGACAAGATAATGACCGCAACCCGGGAAGAGCTAACCCTTATTCTGTATGAGGGCGGCATAAAATTCTTAAACAAGGCTATAATGGCCGTGGAAAAGAAAGAAATGACCGAAGCACACGCTCTAATTCTTAGGACGCAGGACGTTGTCCGCGAGTTTCAACTGACCCTAGACCACCAGTACCCCATTTCCCAGGATCTTGACGCGCTTTACGACTATATGCATCGCCGCCTGGTGGATGCTAACATTCGCAAGGATTTAGAGATTCTTAATGAGGTGCTGGGCATGTTCCGGGAATTCCGAGACACATGGAAAGAGGCGATGAAGCTGGCCAAGGCAGGCTAGTTTCCGAGCCATTTTAAAAGGGTGACGTTTTCCTTAATCTCTTCATAACCGTTTTTCAAATAGAATCCAAATGCCGGGAGATGTTTCGATGTTTGAAGGCTTACAGCCGAAACATTGTACCCGGCTAGTTTGGTTTCTAGGAGGTTCATCACGGTTGAACCGATGCCGCTTCGGTGATAGGCCGAAGCCACCGCAAGCTCGTCTACTTCATATACGGCCCCTTCGAAGTAATTGTCCAGCTTACCAAAGCAAAAGGCGGCCATTTCACCGTCAATCCAATAGGTATAACCCATGAAGCCCGGCGTTTTTATCAGGTCACTGATATAGCGTCGGGCTGTTTTTTCTGTTAAAAAATCGTAGTTAAGCGGGGGGGCGGTAAATGCATCTATATAGATGCGCACACATTCGTCTAAGTCCGATTCCTTGTACATAATTAGCATGATGCACCTCTTGAAATATTTTATTATTATGGTACATTTATCTCCTGAAATGGAGGTATTTACTATGTCGGAAAATAATAATCATATTTTACTGGAAACAGGCGCGTTTATCCATAGTGCTATACAAGAAGATTTGAAGGGACGATTAAACGCGCTGCACACACGCTTTCCGCCCGAGCCGGGGGGATTTTTGCATATAGGCAACGCCAAGGCTGTGTATATAAATTTTGAGCTTGCCAAAATTTATGGCGGCAAGTGTAACTTGCGTATGGATGACACAAATCCTGCCAAGGAAGAGGAAGAATTTGTTCAGGCGATTCAGGATGAGATAAAATGGCTGGGTTATGATTGGGAGGACAGGCTGTTTTTCGCGTCGGATTATTTTGATAAATTTTATGAATGCGCAGTAGAGCTGGTCAAAAAAGGTTTAGCATTTGTGTGCGATTTGTCTGCGGAGGAAATGCGGGCGGCTTTTGGAAGCATTGACAAGCCCGGCACAGAGAGCCCTTATCGCGGGCGTTCCGTTGAGGAAAATTTGGACTTGTTTGCGCGTATGAAAAACGGCGAGTTCCCGGACGGGACAAAGACCTTGAGGGCGAAAATTGATATGGCGTCGCCAAATTTAAACATGCGCGACCCGGTTATTTATCGCATCGCCCATAAAACCCACAGCAATACCGGGGATAAGTGGTGCATTTACCCTATGTATGATTTCGCGCATCCGCTGGAAGATGCAATTGAGGGGATTACCCATTCGTTATGCTCGATTGAATTTGAAGACCATCGGCCGATTTACGATTGGTATATCAATAATTTGGACTTTGCCATCAAACCGAGGCAGATTGAGTTTGCGAAAATGTCCGTTAGCAACACGATTATGGGTAAGCGGTATTTGCGCGGGCTGATTGCCGAGGGCAAAGCCGACGGGTGGGATGACCCGCGCCTTGTGACTGTTAGCGGAATGCGCCGCCGTGGGTATCCCCCCGCCGCAATTCGTGAATTTTTGGGTGCTACGGGAGTTTCAAAGGCCTTGAGCAAAGTGGAATTTGCCATGCTTGAGTTTTTTGTGCGCGAGCATTTGGCCCCGGCTTCCAAAGTGGTTATGGCGGTGCTTAATCCGCTGAAAGTTACTATTGAAAATTATCCCGAAGGACAGACGGAAATGCTTGACATTGACGGGCGGGAGGTTCCGTTCTCGCGGGAGATTCTTATTGAGCGTGAGGATTTTATGGAGGAACCCGCGAAGAAATTTTTCCGCCTGGCCCCAGGGAAGGAAGTGCGTCTAAAGGGCGCGTATTATGTAACTTGTACCGATGTTGTAAAAGATGCTGCCGGGGAGATTATCGAAGTGCGTTGCACCTATGACCCAGCCACAAAAAGCGGCACGGTCTTGCCTGACGGCACGGAAATGCGCAAGGTAAAGGGCACGCTGCATTGGGTTTCTGCGCCCCATGGCGTGCCGATTAAGGCGATGTTATATGACACGCTTGTCCTTGACGCGCCGGAGCATCCCGACGGTTTTGTGGAAAACCCGGATTCCCTGATTATAATGGACAAGGCCGTCGGTGAGCCGAGCCTTGCCGATGCAAAACCCGACGACCGTTTTCAATTTATGCGCAATGGATATTTTTGCTTGGATAACAAAGAGGGCGGGTTGATTTTTAACCGTACCGTGTCACTAAAATCTTCCTATAAAATGTCTTGATTTTGTTTTTCACCGCCAATCACTTCCTGTACAATGTAAGCTGGGCGGTTTTTGATTTCTTCATACAGGCGGCCGATATATTCGCCCATCAGACCCAGAATCATCATAACGATGCCCTGTGTCAGCAGAAGAATTCCCATTGTGGAGGCCCAGCCGGTTATTGTGGTGTCGGTGAAGAAGAATTGATAGAAAATAACCAGCAGGTATACGAAGCTGAATAGCGCGATAAGAAAACCCAAAGTGGTGGCCAGCTTTAGGGGCTTGTAGGAAAACGCCGTGATTGCGTCCATGGCGAAAGCCAGCATTTTTCTCAAGGGGTATTTTGTTTTGCCGGCAAAACGCTCCTGTCTTACATATGGAACCGCCGTTTGTTTAAACCCCACCCAGCTTACCAACCCGCGAATATAGCGGTTTTTTTCCGGTAATTTGTTTACCGCGTCACATACCTTGCGGTCGATGAGGCGGAATTCTCCCGTGTCCAGGGGTAAGTCTACAGAGGTCATGCTTCGCAAAAAACGATAGAAGAACTTGGCGGAGGCCTTTTTAAACCAGCTCTCGCCCTCGCGTTTTTCCCGCTGGCCATAGACAACATGATAGCCCTCCCGCCATTTTTCGGCCATTTGCGGAAAAACCTCCGGTGGGTCTTGCAAATCCGCGTCGATGATAAAAACGGCTGCGCCCCGGGCGTATTCCATCCCGGCAGAAATAGCCGGCATATGTCCAAAATTGCGCGAAAAATTCACCAGCCTTACGTTTTCGTCACAGGCACAGAAGCCTGCGATAATTTCCGCGGTGCGGTCGCGGCTTCCGTCGTTTACGAAAACCAGCTCGTAGGACTCGCCCATCCCGCGCATTACTTCGCTCAGCCGTTTGTATGTTTCTGTTATAACTTCCTCTTCGTTGTAAGCCGGAATTACCACCGAATATGTCAAAACCCTCACCCTTTGCTGAACCCATTTTCAACTGAATCGTCTATATTTCCGAAAAAAGGGGCTGTCCGGTTAAGGCAGCCCCTTTTTAAGTAATTTCACCTTATGCCGGTTCGCAAGCGTTGACCGGGCATATCGCCACGCAAGCTTCGCAATCAATGCAATCTTCTTCTTTGATTACATAAATCGGGTCGCCTTCAGCGATGCAATCTGTCGGGCACTCGGAAACGCAAGCACCACAGCTGATACATGCATCTGTAATTTTGTAAGCCACAAGACTCACCTCCCAAAAGGATAATAGCATATCCGGCTTTAACTGTAAAACATCTGACATGTTTTTATCTAAGATTTGTGTTATTATAAAGGCAACTTACTTGATGTTAAGGAGATGATGTCATTGTTTAGGACTCTAAAGCGTAGCCTGCTGGGGGCGATAGTAGGTGCGTTTCTGCTTATTTTAGCGTTTCCAATAACCGCCGCCGCAACCCCGGCGTTTACAAGCCTCAACGCGGACCGCACTACGGTTGCGCAGGGGCAAAGCATAACCTTTTCCGTGCGCACCACCCCGGAGGCCCGTTATGTTTTCGCCATGATTGACGGCGCGCGGGCACAAGGAACCCGCGTTAATACCGACGCCGCCGGTAATCATAACTGGCAGGTTACGGTAAATCCCACCCGTTCAACTACCGTGGTTGTTTTTGCCAATTCCCACAATGTTGAAGCCGGCGCAGCCACTATGAGCATCCCGGTAACGGTGACGGGCACAACCGCAGCCGACCCCGGCTTCCCGGTAATCCCGCTTCCTCCGGGAACGGGTAACTTAGACAACATAGGGCCCGTTGGCATTGCCAATCTTAGGGAAACCCCCGCAGTAGCCCGCGGACAGGTTCGACTTACGCTCAACACCGGCCCACAAGCCAATTACGTATGGGTGCGCTTCGACGGGAATTTGTACGCCCGGGGGGAAATGATTGCCCAAAGCCCCGCCGGATATCGTACATGGACAATTGACTTCCAGCCCCGTGTATGGTCTGTTCAACAGGTTCAAGTGGGTGCCAACAGGACATTCCACTATACCGGTGCGGCCTTGCAAAGTCTTCAGCTTACGCTTACGCAACCCTACGTTCCGGTCACTACCCCGGAAATCCGCAACGCGGTCTTAACCCCACGCGAGGTAGCCCCGGGCGGCAGACAAACCATCAGAATCACCACCAATGAGCATGTTGGCGCGGTATGGATTCGTGACATGGACGGCAGGGAATTTAATGCCCGAAGCATCGCACCAAACACAGCTACTACACGCACGTGGGAGGTTGAGTTTACCCCGTCCCGGTCCGGCCATGTAACTATTTTTGCCAACACCACCCGCCATGCCACAGGCGCGGTGACCCGGCAGGAAAGCATCACCGTTCGCGGCCAAGCCGTACGCATCATTGATGCCCGGGCAAATACAACCGGCGTGGCCAACGAGGCCCGCGTAAGAGTAACCACTAACCGCTATGCAGAAAGCGTATCGGTGAGAATACACAATCAAACCGTTCATCTTAGCCATATTTCAGGAACAACCGGAAACCGCGTATGGGAAGCCTTAATCAACCCCGCGTCGCTGGACATTGAGGTGCGCGCACACGCACTACCCACTCATGTAGGCGTTGAAGACGTTCTGTTTATCAGAAGCTGGAACCGCACCTACCATGGCGACGACCACTGGTGGGATGACCCGTGGCACGACCACTGGTGGGATTACAGAACCACTACGGGCTGGGGCAGAGTCGAGGAAGTCCGCGTACGCGACGACCAGGAACCGCGCCGCAGCGGCAACAACGCGGCCAGACAGGTTTATGTATACGTAATCACCCACGGCAGTGTTGACGAGGTTAGATTTGTAGGAGACCATGTCTCGCAGTCTCAGCGGATGAGTGACCGGGCCCTAGGCGGCGGCAGACGCGAATGGCGCATCAGGCTTCGCATAGCTACCAACACCCCCTTAGGATGGGAGACCTTCTTGATTGAAGCCCGCCAAGGCGGAAGCGTCGTAGGCGACGGCCATGTAGATGTCCGTGTTCGCAATTAGAGATTAAAAAGAGGAAGTAGCTCAAGCGAGTTGGTAAAGGAGGCGGCGCGGGGAGTGGACGCACTAACACTTGTCATGGGATGATTGAGCCAGCTTGGGAAGTGCCTGTGCAGGTCTTGCTTTGCAGCAAGCCCAGCGATGGCACTACCCCTCGCTTGTCTCACTAATCCCACGACTGCGCTAGTCGCGCGTCTCACTCCCCGCGCCGCTCCCTCTTTACCAGCACGGTTGGGATATTCCCTTAAAAAGCAAAAGATAAAAACCTTGCAATCTTACCCCTATGGAATAGAATTTTATGGGTAGAGGCGTTGGGGGTGAAAGCCCCGTGAATTGCGCAGAATTTGCGAACAGTGCGAGCTTGCTAAATTTGGCGTTTACATATATTATAATAATCGAAAAAAGATTGTGTCATTGCTAGGGGCTTTTTGTTGTGCAAGCGGAGAAAATGCAGTTAGGTAAGTTTAAAAGCCACACTAAGCTGATGTTTGTGATTGGCGGTATTATCGCCCTCGTGGCCCTAGGCTTGGTTTGGCTTCTTGTATTTTTGGATATTATCGGCTTGGCGTGGGGATTTTATCTGAGTGGCACGGTGGTGCTTGTGTTTGCGGCGGTTAATGCTACGAGGATGATAGTTTATCGGGCTGTGTTCCGGCATTTGGCCTTGCTGTCGAAAAGCACCATTGAGGTTACGGATACCGCATCCTTATCACCGATTTACGGCGTGGAGCGGGATGACGAAATTGGGGTGCTGGCGCGTTCGGTTCAGCATATGCGGACAAACATGAACGATGCCAATGTCGATGTTATTGAGATGCAGATAGCGCGTGAGCATCAGGAGTATCTGATAGAAACCGTGAGTGAGATTACGCTTTCGTTGCTGGGAATGCCTGATAATGACTTGGAGTTATTTGATAAATACCTGCTAAATGGGCTGTATACGATTTCCATCAGTGGGGAGGTTGATGCGGTAGCCGTTTTCCGAAACATGTATAATTCCGACGCCCATAAAAATGAGCAGTGTTCTGAAATCCAGCTTTTCTGGGAGGAAGGTATTACGCATGTAATGGAAGCAAGCAACGAGGTCTTTGATTATAGCAGCAGGCCCGGCTGGTATGAAAGGTTGTCGGGAGGCGAATTTATTAACGAGATTGCTTCCGAAATGCCCGAGCATGAGAAAGATTCCCGCAGGGAAAACGCGCAGGCAATGTTATTTGTGCCGGTTTTTTTCCAAGAAAGCTTTTGGGGAGTCGTAATGTACGAAGACCACAGACGCGCCGAACGCTTTAGCGATAAGCGCATGGCCTTACTGAAATCGGCTGCGTTTATGCTTGTCAGTGCGGTGCATCGCAAGCGGCAGTCCGAACGCATCCGCGAAGTTGCAAACCGTATGCGGGTCATGCTGGATGCCATGCCCATCAGCTGCTTCATTTGGGATAAATACGAGTCCATGATTGACACCAATACCATGGGCGTTAAGTTCTTTAATTTTAAATCACGGGAGGAGGCCATCGAACGCTGGAGCGAAACCACGCCGGAATTCCAGCCCGACGGGCGACCTTCCGATGAGCTGGGGCGTTTATACTTTCAGCGAGCTATGGAGGACGGGCAGTGCAAATTTGATTGGATGTACCGGATGCCTCACACCGGCGAGCTGATTCCCTGCGAAGTTACGCTGGTTCGCGTTATGTACGACGGCCGCTATATGATTTCCAGCTATCTGCGCGATGTGCGCGAGCAACGGAATATGATTGCCGAAATAGAGCACCGGGGGCACTTACTGTACACGGTGAACTCTGCGGCTAATGTTTTGTTGCAGTCCGAAACGGACGAGTTTGAGTCCGCGTTATTTAGGTCATTGTCCATGATGGCGCGGGTTGTTGAGGTTGAGCGGGTTTTCGTGTGGGAATACCGGCAAAAGGACGGCTGGCGGCATTTTAATCAAATCTATGAATGGGTTGGCGACGCCACCATTTTCCAAAGACAGAATCAGAAGATTTATTACCCGGAGGATACTGCCGGCTTCGAATCCCAGCTTCTGCGCGGGCTGTGCATCAGCGGGAACTCCCGGGATTTGCCCTCCACCACCCGTGAGAGTCTGCATCTGGCCAACACCCGAAGCTTTCTTATGATTCCCGTGTTTTTGCGGGGCAGGCTGTGGGGGCTGGTAGGCTTTGGCGACATGCGCAAGGAACGGAAATTTTCCGAAAGCGACGAGTCCATATTACGCTCCGGAGGGCTGCTGGTTGCCAATGCCCTTTTGCGCAACGAAATGACACAGAATATCATAGAAACAGCCACGAAGCTCCAGGCGGTTATTTCGAATTACTCCGGCATAATCTGGAGTGTCAGCGAAGATGAGATTGTTACTATCTTCAATGGCCTGACCCTGAATAAGCTGGGCATTCAGCCCGATTTCTACGAGGGGCGGTACTTGGAGGATATCCCGATTAACTGGCACAATTTCCATATCGGGGATAATTCCAGAAAAACATTCATCGACGGCCCTCAGCATTGGACCATAAACATTAAGGACTATGTATTTTCCGCCCGAACCGCGCCGGTATACGATTCCAAGGGGCGGATTATCAACGTGGTGGGCTCCATTGACGACGTGACCCAGTCCGCCCGGTTGCAGGAAAAGCTGGAAAACGCCGCGCAAGAGGCGCGCTCTGCCAGCCAGGCGAAAAGCAACTTCCTCTCCACCATGAGTCACGAAATGCGCACACCCATGAACGCGATTATTGGCATGTCGTCCGTGGGGCGTGACGCCGACTCTATCGAGCGCAAGGATTACGCCTTTGAAAGAATCGGGGCAGCGTCGAACCATCTGCTGGGCGTTATCAACGACGTCTTGGATATGTCGAAAATTGAGGCCGGAATGCTGTCTCTTTCCAACGACGCATTTTACTTAGACCGTACAATCGGCAAGGTAATGAACGTGCTCAACTTCCGAATAGACGAAAAAAACCAGCAATTTATCATAGACATAGATAAGGAAATTCCCAATATAATAGTTGCCGACGACCAGCGGCTGGTTCAAGTGCTGACGAATCTACTGTCCAACGCAATTAAATTTACCCCCGAAAATAAAAAAATCCGCCTTGAGGCTCAATTGCTGGAAAAAGGTGAATCACTATGCCGATTGCAGTTCAATGTTATCGACCAGGGCATTGGCCTTAGCTGGGAGCAGCAGGGCACACTGTTTAAAGCCTTTGTTCAGGCGGAGGCCAACACCACTCGCAAATACGGCGGAACGGGCCTGGGTCTTGCTATTTCCAAGCATATTATAGAGCTTATGGGGGGCACAATCTGGATAAATTCCGAGCTGGGCAAAGGCGCGACCTTCTCCTTTACCATTGAAGCCGCTTTGCCCGACGAAGACGCCATCGCCGCTTTGCGAAGCGTTGAGCATCATACCTCCGAGTCTTTGGAATTCCCCGCCCGTTGTCTGCTTCTGGCCGAAGACGTGGACATCAACCGCGAAATCATCATAGCCATACTTGAGGATAGTCAGCTGAAAATTATCTGCGCGGAAAACGGCGCGGAGGCCTTGCGCATTTTCAGCGCGTCCCCGGAGGCCTTTGATTTAATCCTCATGGACGTTCACATGCCGGTAATGGACGGCTACGAGGCCACAAGAAGAATCCGCTCCCTTGGGCATCCTTGCGCCATAACCGTCCCCATAGTCGCCATGACCGCAAATGTTTTCCGCGAAGACATAGAAAAATGCATGGAGGCCGGCATGAACGCCCACCTAGGTAAGCCCCTGGACTTTGATGCCGTGCGAGACACGCTTAAACGCTTCCTATTGCCTCAATCAACGTCTCCGCCAAGCACAAAATCACCAACGCCTGCCCATACGTCATAGGGGTTATGGGAATATCAAGATAAAATTGTTTGTCAAAGCCGATGGGCGTTCTGTAGGAGACATTCAACACCGCGCCGTCGTCGGAAAATTTACGCACACCAAATAGCGGCAGCAGACGCAAAGGCAGCAGCAGAAATAGACAACATATTTGACGCTGAATAGCCTATGTTTAAGGTCTAAAATGGGGGGCAAAGGACAAACAAAGGACAAAAACGCAATTTTTAACCCTATGTCAAGAAAAGCAAAAAGCCTGTAAATGTTGAATTTACAGGCTTTTTCGGGACTTGCGGAGGCAGGATTTGAGCCTACGACCTTCGGGTTATGAGGCTAATCTCGTATGTGTTACCACAGACTACCTCATGTTACCCAATGTTCCCAAGAAGCCTGTAATTTCAACGCTTACAGGCACTCCGCAAACTAAACCACCACTGAACATTTATATGTCTGGATTCTGTTTTTCAGATGATTCGTTAGAACTTCGTTAGAACTCGTTAGACTTTTAAGCGGATGCCCACTACTACAATTTCCTCTGAAATCATGACGAGTTAAAATTCAATGGCTATGCCAATACTTCATCACCACGCACCCCTTCGCGTAATTCACGTAACCGCTCAGGGTCTATACCCGTAGCTTTGATAATATCAAGCGGGTCTAATCCCATGCCCAACATCCTTCGGGCTGTTTCTTCTTTTTCGTTCATTCTGCCGCGATCTTTAAAATACTCTATAAATACGTTGCCCACCACAACTCGCCCCTTCCCAAGTGTTATTTTACCCCATCCACCGTGTTCTAGCAACGATTGAAATTTTTGTACTGCTGTGGATGATGCCCTATATCGCTGTTTAATAGCAAACGCCGATTGAGATTATTTCCAATAACTTCTTTATCTCTAAGCAAGAAAGGGGTATAATACATACAATGCTAGTTCGTGCATGAGTTAGGAGCTGAAAAAATGGTGAAGGAAATAGTCAGGGTCGAGAATCCCATGTTTATGACGCATGAGGAAATCAGGGATAAATACTGGGGCAAGGAGATGTCAATTGTTTCTCAAAATCAGTTATAATAGACGACATTGTTGATTTATAAAAAAATACGGTATTGGCTTAAATTTGTTGCTATCTGCCTCAAGAGTCGCTTACCGTGCGACTTGCAAAAATAGGTACAACAAATCACACACACGTCCAACTATATAAGGAGATAGCTCATGAGTACAGCGAAAAGCAATCCATTTTCTACAGGTAGCGGCGGATCAGAATATGAAAAATCTATCCAGACGTTATTTCTCTTATATATGCTATCTGGAATTCCAATGCCTTATTTTAATGATTACTACATAACTAAGTTAAGGCAGCAAACCGAGTATTTAAACCATAGAACTGATGATTTGGTTATTTATGGAGTCAATGATAATAATGATGATGCTAAACTATTTATCCAAGCTAAACATTCCATGCCCATCACTAATACAGGGAAATTCAAAGATATAGTTGCTGATATGTGGCATGATTATAGTTCATCAGAGTTTAATAGAGGTATAGATAAACTTGTTCTTTGTGTGGGGAAAATAAGTTCTACAGATATAAGCAATGTGGAAACCTTGGTAGAGTGGTCTCAATACTGCGAAGACATAGTTGAGTTTAACTTAAAAATTGATGAGGTTGGTAGCAAGACAAAAAAAGAAAAGTATGACATTTTTAAGAAACATACTTTAGAAATTGAGGGTAATGCGGATTTATCTGAAGCTGAAATATTTGAATTCTTTAAACATTTCAGACTGTTATCTTATAATTTAGATGACAATGCGGGTGGAATTACAAGCGCATTGAAAGGCATTATTAAACTTGCTTCAAAAAATGATGTTAAAACCACTTGGTCTAGCTTGAAAGATTATATCGGAACATCCAATTTTAATGCCGGAACTATAACCTTAGAAACTTTGCCTGTAGAGATAAAGTCTCCTTTTGATGCTTCGTGGAATCTCAAAGTCAAGGCTGACATAACTAGATTACGGAACAATGGAATAAGGTTACTGGGTAATATAAAGAGCAAAGTAGGAAACACCCATGTCAATAGAAGTCATATCGTTCTCAGATTACTTGATGAAATCAATACATCTACCGCAGAAACGGAGAGTGCCTCAAAATTAGTTATAATAAGGGGGAAACGAGGATCTGGTAAGTCTAGCGTAATGAAGACATTGCATAGTCTTTCAGAGGCAGAGTGTCCATTTATCTTCCTGAGAGCAGAAAGTTTGGATAAGCCCGATTTACAGGAAATCTTTACTTCAATAGGCGTACAATCTAGTATCAATGATATTTTTACAAGCTGCGGCGGATATGCAAAGAAATATCTATTCATTGATTCATTGGAGAAAATATTAGAGCTAAATAATAAGGCAGCGTTTTATGATTTGATTGCTAAGATTATGAGGCAGTCAGGATGGGTTATTGTGTCAACAACTAGAGATTATGCTTATAAAAGTATTTGTGATTCTTACTTAGGACATTCAAATATAGAGGTAACGGATGTTCTGGTAGAAGATTTTAACACAACCGAATTGCAAATTTTATCTAGTGAGAATCCATCATTGGAATCAGCTATTAACCATCCCAGTCTAAAGAATTTTATTTGCAATCCATTTTATTTGCAAATGTCATATAGAATTATCAATAATGGTGGTAGCTTGGAAGATGTACAGAATGAAACAGAATTTTTAAATAAAATTTGGACTGACGTAATAAAAAATATTGGACATACAAAACAAGGTTTACCCGAAAGCAGGGCTCAAGTTTTTAGCTATATATGCACAGAACGTGCCAAAAGTATGCTTTATAGTATTCCGACAAGAGGTATAGAGGCTGATGCATTATATTCCCTCAGAAATGATGATTTGATTTCTCTGGATGAAGCAAATAATGAAGCTTGTGTTAACCATGATTTTTTAGAGGATATTGGTCTAATTAAATATATAGCTGGGATATACAGAGGTTCAAATGGTGATGTTGAAAAATTTATAAATACCAGCGATCCTTCCCCTGCATTTTGCAGAGCATTTAGGTTATGGGTGTCTCAAGAAATAGCGATGGGGGTAGATGAAGCTAGCTCTTTTGCCACCTTTATAAAAGGGTTGGTTTTTTCTGATTTTGATTTCTGGAGAGATGATGCAGTAATTGCTATTCTTATAGTGCTTTTTCTGCTGAGTTTATCAGAAGCATTGAGTCTGAGCTTTTAGCCGATGATTTTAAGTTGCTCAAAAAGTTTAATTTATTACTCCGAACAGCTTGTAAGGCACAAGACAATAGATTTTCATACCTAAGAAAAATTAAAAGTGACGAACCAAATCCATTGCTCGCACTTTTCATTCCATATGGAAATGGATGGTCAACTTTAATAGCTTTTGTTTGCAAAAATATGGAAAAGTTAGATAGAGAAACCCTCGACAGTTCAATACTTGTCATAGAGGAATGGCTTAGTTCTATGAAAATAAATGAGTCGCTTCCTGATTTGGCTAGGGAAGTTGGCTTGCTTGCTTTATATTGGCTAAATAACATTAAAGATGAATATGGTGATTCTAAAACCATTAAAAGCCTTATGAAAATTGCTGTCCAATGTAGCACTGCTGTACATCAGGAATTGCAATCTTATATAGAGGACTTAATTTTTAACGGGGATGAACGAGGCGGCGACGCTTATAAAAAAAGAAGATTATGCGAAATTATATTAAAAGATAGCATTTCTGTTGCGACTTGGTTAATTAAGGACAACCCTGAGCTTGTAATAAGGGTAGCTAAAAAAAGATGGCTTGTAGATAGGAGCCTCCCAATTAACCCTTTTGCTGGTTCATCGGCAGGGGTATCAGAAGATTTCGGGCTAAAGTCTAGCAATTTCGACTTTTATCCGGCAAGTGCATTACAAGGTCCTTTCCTTGCTATGTTAAGAGCAAAACCGATGTTAGGATTGCAATTTATTATAGACATTACAAACCATGCTGCAAACAACTACCTATATTCAGATTTAGACTTCGCTCTTGAAGGGGTTAAATTAACAAGACATTCTAGCTATAGAGACAGTCAAATCGTTAAAGAAGAAGATGTTTACACAGATATCAAGCTATTGTACGGAACTGTAGTAAAACAAATATGCACAGGGAGACTGTACTCTGCTTACCGAGGGCTTTCTGTAAATAGTTATTTAATTGAGTCTGCACTAATGGCACTAGAGAACTGGCTTATTGAAGTGGCTGAACATTCAAAGTCAATTGACTATTTGGAATTGTTTTTTGACTTCACTTTAAGGAATAGCAATTCTGTTTTTACAACAGCTGTACTTGTATCAATTGCTACAGGATTTGTAGACAAAGTAGGGAAAATTGCTTTGCCTCTTATTGGATGTCCTGATTTGTATTCGTTGGACATAAGAAGATTTACTTCTGACAGACCAAACAGGGTGATGTTTGCACTACACCACAGCATATATGCTGATGAGCGACGTGAATCCGCAAATAAACCTTGGCGAAAAACGCATTTAGAGGAAGTTTGTGTCCTATTGCAAACTAAGGGGCGTGCCGAAGAAATACACTCTATTTTAGATGCTTTCGAAGAAAAATACGGCCAATATGATGAATGGAAGTACAGATTATCAAGAATGGATCTCAGAGGCTACTCTGTGATTGAATCAGATGCACATACAAAGGATGATAATGTGATAGTGCTATCATCACCAGGAGTTGATTCAGAGCTAGAAGCAAAGTCTAATGCTCATGCTGAGATGTCGAATTTATATTTAAGGGTTATGAACTTAAATATGTGGGCTTTGGACAAGTTTAAGTTAGATGGCACTAATCAAAGTTTCGCATCTCATGTCCAAGTGGTAAGCGAAATAAAATATTTTTTAGACTTAGATAAAAATATTCTTTTAAAAATCCTTTAATTAATGATTCGGGAGATATGTTAATTGATGCAATTACAACTGCATCAGCAATTTTGTTGAGGGATAATATTGCTGAACTAGGGAGCGAAGATTATGAAATGTGCAGGGATATTGTTTTTGAATATCTGCATCAAGTAGAAAAACAAGGCTTGTCAACAACACTAACAGATATGGGGCAATTAGATGCTACCATGTCCTGTATTACAATTTTGCCTCTTTTTCTAAATAAGGCACTTCATGAAGATATGGATGTAATCCATGATAAGATATTGTTCTATATGCTTCATGCTGACCACAAAATACGCGAGAGTATAGCAAAGGGAATATTTCTATTTACATGTAAATATGCTCCTGAACATGCAGAAAAATATTTGGGTATAGCTATTAATCTATCTGGTGAAATAGATGGTCTTATTAACGAAGCAAGAAAAAATGAAGAAGGCGTAGTGCTTTGGACTGCACCAATAAAAGCAGACATTTATAAAAACGAAACTGACTTATTTTTGGAAAAAATTCCCAACGTTAATCTACATGAGCATATACGCAACATCAACTTTGAAAATAGTGAAGCTACTCAAGTGCGGATTGCACTGATCATTGCTTCAAAATATCAATCTGACCTCTCCAAAACTTTTGTGAAGAAAGTGTTAGGTCTTATGGATATAAGCGAGACTCACGATGAACGCAGTGAGCGTAGATTCGACTATCAAGAAGTGAATAACTATGCTGTGATTTATGCGGACATAATTTCTAATGATAGCGGTGACGCAATCCTTGATTTGACAGATGAGTTGAGGAAAATAGGATTAGAAGCCCCGCAATTTACAAAGAATCTTTTGGTGTATCTTGAACATAGATGTTATACCGCAGGTAAAGAGGACTTGTTTTGGCAAGTTTGGAATATCATCGCAACTCCTATTGCAGATGCGATTAAAAATAAATGCCTTAATGGTAACAGTCATAGAATATCTGAGCTGATAGGCAAGTTGTTGTACTTGGATTCTCCTTGGCAAAAAAAGGACTACGAGTTGCAAAGCCTAGAGCGGGGCAAACCCATGATGTTACAATTTATTAAAGCAACTATAGAAGATCTAGTGACTTTTGAGTCTCTGGTTAGGCTCACATATCACTTTCCTTCGATTTTCTTCATTGAGGGATTGTTGGTTTTATCATCTGTTGATAAAACTGTACTAAAGGATTTAATCGCAGATGCATCGGATAATACTAGATTTTGCCTAGATAACGTGCTTCACAAATATCTAGTGTTTGAAACACCTGTGCAAATAAACAAAATGTATTATGAAACTTGCGAAAAATTACTCAACAATTTAATAGATAATGGTTCGACTGTAGCGTATAATTCGAGAGAAGTATTGATAAAGTCGAAAAGAAAGGCTTTATAACCTCAGATTCTTTGGCAGTGCAAATAATTTTCTATAAAAAGACTCCTCTACGATAGTAGTAAAATAAAAACAACATATCATGATACTTTAGTTTTAGAACGAGTAATGGGGCTGAAAAACAGATATTTTGTTAGTCAACCCCAAATTAAAATTCCGAGTTTTTAAATATGAGGTTGATTTTTTCCTCCTACCAAATATCTCGCTCTGGTATAAATGTAACCTCAGCATTTTCGCCAATGGGCCAGTCAGGTTCTCTGTCAAATTCATTATTTGACTTCGTGCAAATTTCGGCAGGCATATGTTTTCGTGGGTCTACGTCAACATACAGCGTTCCATTACATTCATACACAGGGCGGTCAAAGCTATCCCTGCCTATGTGTGTCAGTTCAAGTTTCGATTTCATTTTCAACTCACCCCTTGTTCTTGGATGCCGTACACATCATCCACAAAATAATGCCCGGTAAATACATTGAAGATAAGCATAAGATTTACATGGCGGCTACTGGCTTTCAAAAGAGCCGACAAACGACGATTCTTTTCCGCTTCCTGAAGATTAGAACGCATGATTTCATCTTGCAAGGTGTCAAAAATAGTTCTTTCGGTTTCCATAATAGTTATATCTCCTTTGGTTAAATTGGTTGTGAACATAGAAAAGGGCGGGGAATATCAGTACAGATACTCTCCCGACCCATTCCAATGTTGCAGATTTAATTGTTCGCCACATTACGCCGCCTGCACAATGTCATAGGCTTTGTCAATTAGCGGATTGCTTTCAATGGTTTTGGCAAACATATTTTCACGGTAGTTTGCCGTTTCCCTTAAAGGCTTGGCGTGGGTAGCAAAGTCGCTAACGGTGCATCCTCAAAGTCGAGTGCATCAACCGACAAAAAATTGACACCTTTGACGTTGCGAAATCCCTTATCGACGAGTATATTTACTTTTACAACCATCAACGCATCCAGTTCAAAACAAAACTGACACCGTTAGAATTACGATGCCAGTTCACTTAGCCTTTTGCTCACGGTAGGATTTTTCTTGTCTTGTCCGTTTTTTCTGGGGCAGTTCATTTCTTATTTGGACGAGGATTTTTCTTTTGCGTTTATTTCGTTTAGCGTGGCCAGCATTTGCAATGCACCGTCTTGGAAATGCTCGTCTAGGGATTTGAACATACCCAATGCCTCTGATACTTTGGCACTCATATCCTCATTGAACATCGAACCCTGCCCATGCCTTAACCAATTTTCATTTACATTGTATTCCGCGATTATAAGGCGAATGGCACGTTCGTTTATTTCTCTTACGCCGCCTTCGATTTCCGATATGAAGGAAGCGACAATAGCTACTCGCTCCGCAAACTTGGCTTGCGTGAGACCCAACTCCGTCCGCAGTTCCTTGATCCTGTCTTTAATTTCCATATAGCATCATTCCCTTTCAAAACCCATCATGGCATCGTTAGCGCAATAGTTCA
>WQSB01000023.1 GCA_009788085.1 Defluviitaleaceae bacterium | reverse complement strand
CTGGTTTCGAAAACCAACCCGCCTGTGGCTTCGGCGATTTTACTTATGTACGCAATGTCTAATCGACCGTCGAAATTCAACCCGATGGTGTAAATAGGAGAGCCCATTTCTTGAGCGATTGAAATTGCCGTCTCAACATCCTGTTGCGCGATGGCGTTGGAACGCGGGCTGGCCGGGTTTACGTTAAGATTTCCGTCAGTCAGCAAAATTATTGCGGGCTGGCGGCTTTTGTCATACCCGCTGTGACCGTCGTACATTATACGAACCGCTTCCATCAGGCCTAGACCGTGGTCTGTCCATGAGGCGTAATTCAGCTCATTAATAAAGCTGCCAAAAGAATCCCTGCAATCCTGTCCGCGAATTGTGGTCATAGCGCGGCTGCGCTCCACCTGTCCGGCGTAGGCCACCACGCCAACACGGTCGCGACCTTCGGATAACATTTCGATAAACAGATTCATGGCGTCCCGGGAAATCCGCTGTGGGTCGGCGGTGCGCATAGACCGGCTGACGTCCA
This sequence comes from Defluviitaleaceae bacterium, assembly GCA_009788085.1. Classification (GTDB taxonomy): domain Bacteria; phylum Bacillota; class Clostridia; order Lachnospirales; family WQUN01; genus WRAH01. The sequence continues at coordinate 24,452 of WQSB01000023.1, read as the reverse complement.
GCACCAGCACCGCGTCGATGGGAACCAGCCCCGCCGAAAGACTAAATAAATCACAATCATATGTACAATCATTTTGAGTTTCGTAAGCGAAAGCTATTTTCGCCCAAAAAACCAAAAGCCCCAGCAGCAGCACTGCCAAAAGCCCGGCCGACAATAGCTTGGCGAGAAATCTCACCACCGGGTCAACCGTTTTCATTAAACCATCTCCTTAAGATGCAATAAACACCACCCTAGAGCTTTCCACTTTTAGAGACTCCCCGCTGTAACCGTCCCGGATGGCAACTGCGCTAAAACCCGCATCAAGCAGTTTATCCCGCACATTTGCCGGGGGGTAAGCCCTCTGACGATGAAGCTCTGAAAAAGCCTCGCCCTCAGCCATGGTAAAGGTCATGTGATATTCGTTAATATTCGTTTGCGGGTCGTAGCGGTTTTCCCATACATATGCTTCTCCGCTCTCGGCCCGCGCTTCGAAAATATTATCCTTTAATACCTCCTTAAATTTATATTCCGTGTTCATGTCAAAGATGAAAACTCCGCCGGGATTAAGGAAAAGTCGTACACGCCTGAAAACCTCGGCCAAGTCCCGGTCGTTCAAAATATAGTTCATTCCGTCACAAACGCACACGACTGCGTCAACCGTGCCGTACAGGTCAAGCTCCCGCATATCCTGCGCAAGGAAGAGTATATTCGTGGCAAGGCTCTGCTCGTAGGATTTTCTTTGCGCTTCGGCAAGCATATCCTCCGAAGCGTCCACTCCGATTAAATCATAACCTAGCTTGGCCAGCCGCAAAGTTATATTGCCCGTTCCGCAAGCTAAGTCCAGCACCAGCGGCGCGTCAGAGCTTTCCCGCTCATTGAACCACTCGCCCAGCAGGCCGTCTATATATGCCGCCCATATATCATAGGGCGCGTCCGACATTAATGCGTCGTACATTTGTGCAAAACCACCATACATAAAATCACCCTTGTGCCAGGCTTCATCACCGCACATGCCCGGCGGTATATAGAGTTTTCATTGGGATGAGTAAACAAGGGGCATCGAAATCATAGGGCACAAACAGGCAGTGTAATAGTAAACGCTGCCCCGGTTCTCTGGCCGGTCAGATTTTGGGCAACAATTCTGCCCTTGAGGCTTTCAACAATATCCCGGCTAATGGCAAGACCCAAGCCTGTGTTCCCATTTTCCCCTTTATAAAACCGCTTGAAAATATGGGGCAAGTCGTCGGGATTAATCCCATCGCCGTCGTCTTGGATTATAATTTCCAGGTTGTTCTCTGATACATGGCAGCTAACCTGCACTTCATTTTTAGCATGGCGTATGGCGTTGGACAGTATATTAATAATTGCCCGTTCCAGCCTGTCTTCATCCGCCGTTATCATGGCTGCGCCCGGAGGCACAAACATAGAAATTTCCTTGTCAAAGTTCTGAGCGATAGGCTTTACCCGTTCCAGGCAGTCGTATAGCAGGTTTTTTATGTCCAAAGCGGGTAGTGCCTGGGGTATCTCCGCGCCGCTGTCAAGCCTTGACATATACAGCAGCCCGTTAACCAGGTCGGTCATTTTTTGCCCTTCGTGCAGTATGATTTGCGCGGCTTCCTCCTTGGTAAAGATGTCCTCCAGGATGCCTTCGGCATAGCCCTTTATTGACATTAGCGGAGTCCGCAGCTCGTGGGATGCGTTTTCAAAAAATTGCTTTTGGTTGGTTTCATAGGCTTGCAGCATGTTTGACATATTGTTCATGCTTATGGAAAGCTGATTAAACTCGGAATCTTTGAAATCGCCCGGGGACTCATTAAAATTCCCGCGGCCGATGGTTTCGGAATATTTGCAAAGCCTGTTTATGGTTCTTTTGAATCTGGCAGACATTATAAGGGTAGTTATAAGGCTTAAAATTCCCGAAAATGCGAGCAGCAACCCCAATCGTTGGTTCATGTTATTCATAAAGGCTATAGCGGAGCTGATGTCTGAATGAAGCAAAACGGATACCGCCTGCGTGGTATGAGGGACAGCGCGCATATAATACGTACCCCATGTACCGACGACCCTTACCATTTCATCGCTGGAAAACCGTGCCGTATTTGCTAAATAATAGTCTGCCAAAAATTGCATATCCACCCGCCGTGGGTTATCCAAATCAGGCAGGCTGGTGAGTATTATTGCGTTATCGTGGTCTAACACCATCAATTCCGTGTTTATTATAGAGCTTCGCGATTCACTAACCCGTACTGCTACAGGCTGAAACAAATTAATTCCAATGTTAATATCTTCCTCCGTCACCAGACGCCACCCAACATCAGGGGTAGGCGCATCAAACCACAGTTCAACATTCGGCATGTGTTGGGTTACCCATACATTGGTGTCGTGAGGCAAGATGGGAGCTATAGGTGAGATGAATTCAAAATCATTTATATTCCCTCTTGGTATTATTTGCATTCCGGCTTCGTGCCCATACAGCCTTGCCCTTGTCAAAGCAGGATTATAAGCTATGTTCATAGCACGGTACATTTCGATGTTGAACTCCCGGTCGGCCTCTGAGCGAATGTACGCCCTAATCGTTACGTTAAACAAAATGTACACCATCAGAAAACTTAGGAAAATGACCCCGGTGTAGTTAAGCACCAGTTTTTTCGAGAAGCTTTTCAAAACTCCACCCCCATCTTTGAAACTCTGAAACCATAGCCCCATACCGTATCTATAGAAACACGGCTTCCCATCGCCGAAAGCTTGCGGCGCAGGCGTTTAACCGTGGCGTCTGTGGCGCGGGTTTCAACGGCATTGTTATAGCCCCAGATTTTATTTAGCAGTTCTTCCCTGGATACTGCCCTGTCTTGATTTTCAAGCAAAAAGGTAAATAAACTAAACTCGGTGTTGGTAAGCCCAAGGTCTTTATCGTTACAGTAGGCCATCAGCTTGTTTTGATTAACTGTTACATCGGCAAATGTTATGGACTCCTTGCTGTCTGCCGGGGCTTCCGTATCCATGTCAACCCTGCGGAACAGGGCCTTTACGCGCATTGTTAGCTGTACGGGACTGAACGGCTTTGTAAAGTAGTCGTCGCTGCCGAGGGATATGCCGGAAATATAGTCATCTTCCGTGTCTCGTGCGGTTAGCATAATAATAGGAACATTTGAGCTTGCCCTTAGTTTTGCGCATATTACCAGACCGCTGTTGCCCGGCATCATTATATCCAGTATTACCAAATCGCAGGGTTTCGCTAAAAAGGCTTCGTGTAACGCATCGCCGGTTTCAAAGGCGGTTACATAGTAGCCTTCTTTTTTTAAAAACGACTGAATCAAATGCCGGATATTTCTCTCGTCATCGGCAATATAAATCAATTTGCTCATGAGAACACCACCTAACCTAGTATATCACCCATAAAAATGCACATTCAATGGTTGTCGCAATTTTGTTACAGTTTTATGCTGATTTTTGCCTAATTACTTTTCTATACTTAATCCAATCACCCAATGGTGTAAAAAATATGGAGGTATTTGGAATGAGAAAAGCAATTGTACTTTGCCTGTTGCTGATTGGTACATTACTGTTGGCGACGGCTTGCGGCAGGGAGGATAACGGGGCCGGGGTAGATGTGACTATGGGGCGTTATACGGAAACGGATATTTCTCCGCCTATAGAAGGAAGGTTTATGAGCTTTTTGACCTATGACGGTACAATCGTGGCTTTTGACCATGGGCTGCGCACTAAATACAGCAGTGCCGACGGCGGTGAAACATGGATACAGTCGCCGGGGCCCGGAATTGATACGCCTCGCTTCTCTATGGTTCAGGTAGGAGCGTTTTTGCCCGATGGCCGGTTGCTGGCTTATGTTCAAGACGAAGGGCTGTACATGATTTCCCCAAACGGTAGTTACGAGCATTTTCCGGTGGCGGAAATCGACGACCCCATAGCCGCAGGCCAGCGCGTTATGGTTCAGCTAATCGAGGTGCTGGGAAATGACCGGCTGTTGTTGAGCTATAACGCAATTACTATGATGATGCCGACGGTGCCGGTTGGTGACCGAGGCGGCGACCGTGTGCAAGGGTCGCCGGACGAGCCTGCGGAAGATACGGATGAATACTCACAGGAAGAATACGAGGAAGAGGAAGAAGAGCGGCCGGCTTTTACCGGTGCTACCGACATGACCCAAGGCACCACGTTACATGACCTAACCACAGGCGCGCTGATAGCCGAAATGCCGCTGCAAATGCATAGCACTGCGGCGGGGGCGGTTGCGTCAGATAGCCACTTCTATCTTTTGGAGCTGTTCGGAAGCATGGGAACCATCAGCAGTTTTTGCTTGGTTACCGGCACGCCCACCGGCTTGCCCGCCATTAGCCTGGGTACGGGTATGGGCGGCATGATAAGTGGCTTCAGAATGGGCGGCGGAATCGGCATGGCAATAAACAGCTATGGCGAATTATTCGTTATGCATGATGACGACTTACTGCACATAGTCAACGGCAACATTGAGACCCTGCTGGACGGAAGCGCGTTTGCCTTTGGCTCGCCGGTGGTCAACACCAACAAACTTATGAAGCTTGCCGACGGAAGCATAGTCATAGGCACGATGGAGGGCAACCACCAAAGCCAACTGCATAGATACGTATGGGATGAGTACGCAACAATAAACCCGGAAAGAACCCTACGGGTATGGTCGCTGACAAATAACAACTTTGTCCGCTCCGCCATTACGGAGCTACGCAGAATGTACCCCGATGCTTATATAACCTATGAAATCGCATTGGACGGCGGGGGCGGTGTATCTGCTTCCGATGCCATACGGACTTTAAATACGCAGCTGCTAAGCGGCCGGGGGCCGGATGTACTTATACTGGACGGCACAACCGTGGGGAACTATGTGGGAACGGGAATGCTTTTGGATTTATCCGGCAGCATAAGCACGGGTGATATGTTCGAAAATCTGCTTGCACCCTATATTTTACCGAGAGGAGCAATATATGCTTTGCCCACGCAGTTATTAATACCAACTTTGGTGGGAAGCCAAGCCGCTGTCAACGAAATTGTAAGTTTGGAAGCCCTGGTAGACCGAGCTGTGCGCGGAAACCCCGCTCCTGTCCTTGAGATGGGGGGCATGTGGGGGGGCGTTCCCGAAGAATATCGCTCGGAGCTGCATTTCGATACCCTTAACGAGCTGTTTGTCACGCTGTGGCTGACCAGTAAGCCCGCAATAATACACAATAACCAGCTGGACACCGACGCGCTTAGGCGGTTCCTGGCGGCTGTACAGGCCATTAGCGATAAGTACGGGCTAGGCGAAGAGGGGCATTTTGGCGGTCAGATTGCTTTTGCTACCAGTGGCGGAAGGGGGGGCATGAACGTGATTACAGGCTCCTTGGTGCACTATCTTATGCATAATACCAACCAAGCGGTATTTTCCCTTGGCCATATGATGACTTTGCAGATGCTTACACAACCGGGCCGTGAAGATACACAAATCTCCCCGTTCCCGGGGCTTGTGCCCGGCGTTTGGCAACCGTCCACCATTGCGGGTGTGTCTGCCGATACGGATGTCGCCCCATTCGCCAAGCAGCTTATTAACACTATGCTGTCCTTGGAAGTGCAGCAAATAAATGCCGGTGAGGGGCTACCCGTCACCCGCGCAGGAATCACGGCACAAATAGAAATCATAAACGAGCCTTTGCGGGAAATGGAAATGCCCACTATGGATTTTGATGTAGACGCCATGATAACTCAGCTCCGCACCCCGGCCATGGATGAAGCCACCTTGCGTGAAATCATATGGGGCACCGTGGAGCGGCTTGGCTCAGGCACCCTTGACTTAGAGGGAGCGGTGAGGGAAATTGAGCAAAACATCCGCATTTACCTTGCTGAACGTTCGTAGAAGAATTCGCAAGGGCGGCGAGGGTCTGTTGGCTCTCGCCTTCCTTGGCCCCAGCCTTGTGGGAATAACCGTATTTTTTCTGATTCCCTTTGTGGATACTATACGCCGAAGTTTTTACGATATACGGGGCGTAAACTTCATAGGGCTGGAAAGCTATGTAGCTGTACTTAATAATACGGCCTTTAGGCTAGCCGCTGTAAATACTGCAAAGTTTGCGGCCATCTGCATACCCCTCCTGTTAATCGTAAGCCTTGGCACCGCACTTCTGCTGCGCTCTATAAAACCGTTGGGCAAGACTTTTAAGACGACCTTTTTGCTGCCTATGGCGGTGCCGGTGGCTAGTATTGTTCTGCTGTGGCAGGCGGTATTTAACTATGGCGGGCTTGCCAACAGTGTTTTGCAAACACTTGGGCTGGAGACTGTGGCGTTTATGGACTCCTCTGCCGCCTTTTGGGTACTGGTGTTCACCTATCTGTGGAAAAACAACGGGTATAACATGATTTTATGGCTGGCGGGGCTGGACGGCATTTCCGAAACGCTGTACGAAGCCGCCCGCGTGGACGGCGCGAACGCAGTCCAATCCTTCCGGTATGTTACGCTGCCCTGCCTGCTGCCCACGGTTGGCTTAGTTTCCATTCTTTCCTTGCTTAACAGCTTTAGGGTTTTTAGGGAGGCGTATCTAGTGGCGGGGGCATACCCGCATGATTCTATGTATCTGCTACAGCATTTGTTTAACAACTGGTTTCAAAATTTGGATATTAGCAGGCTTAGCGCGGCGGCTACCATGCTGGCGGCGGTGCTGCTGGTTATTATTCTCTTGATGCGGAGATTTTTAGATGAAAAAGAGTAGAATACCTTGGCTTACTGTTAAGCTTATACCCTTGTTAGCCTTGGCGTTGCTTGTGTGGTGGGTTATTTGGTTTATGGTTATGGGCAGCTTAATGTCCCTTGAGGAGCTAAGAGGCACAATAGGCCCGGCACTTATCGGTGCGGAAGGGTATTCAATCTGGCCGATTTTGCCCACATGGCCTACATTGCGCCCCTTAGTGGCTCTGCTGTTGGATACGCCGCAATTCTTTGTGATGTTTTGGAATACGTTCAGGCTTGTTATACCTTCGGTTTTGGGGCAGTTTATTTTGGGTGCGCCTGCCGCTTGGGCATTAAGCCGCTTTCGCTTCAGGGGTCGCAAGGTGCTGGCAACGATATACATTGCCCTTATGCTGCTGCCCTTCCAAGTAACCATGGTGCCAAACTTTCTGATTATCGACAGGCTGGGGCTTATGGACACCACTTGGTCGGTTATTCTACCCTTTGCCTTTTCGGCTTTTCCTGTTTTTATTATGATGCGGGGGTTTGACGCGGTGCCCCGCGCCCTTTTGGAAGCTGCGTCCATTGACGGGGCAGGCCATTTCCGCACTTTTTTTAAGATTGGGCTTCCTCTGGGGGTGCCGAGTATTCTTGCGGCATTGGTGCTTGGCTTTTTGGAGGTTTGGGGCGCGATAGAGCAGCCCATGACCTTTCTGCGTGACCCCTCGAATTGGCCGCTGTCCTTGTTCTTGCCGCAAATTGTTACGGAAGAGCTGGGGCTTGCCATGGCGGCTTCGCTGTTAATGCTGGCACCGGCCGCACTGTTTTTCTTTTTTGGTCAAAAGTATCTGGAATTGGGCATACAAGCCGCCGGAATCAAGGAGTGAGGATATTGGAAAATAGAAGTAGAGACAATGGCCAACGCCGTGCTGCGGGTAATATTTTTAAGTTTCTTGCGATTATGCTTGTTTTAACTTTGGTTGTGCGCGGAACAAGCGCGGCGACACTGGCAAGCGTGAGCGTAGCCATGCCGGGCAGAGGCGTAATTATCGAAGATATTTCCGGTATCGCCACAGTTTTCGCAGCGGAGAATATTAACATAGAGGCACCGGAAGGTCTTACGGTTTTAGACATGCTGGTGGGTTTGGGTCAAGAGGTGCGGGTTGGGGATGCAATTGCCCGCTTCTCCATGGAGGAGCTTGTAGAGATGCACATCCGCGAAAACACCGCCTTGGAAAGGAAACGCCTTGATTTAGAAGGGCTGCAACAAACCAACACCGTAGACTCATCCGTGCTGGATAATGCACAACGCTCACTTACCCGTGCTTTAGAAGACTATAGCGCTGTGGTACAGCGGGACGAGGAGGACGTAGCGGTGGCCAGGACAACCCTGGACACACTGCTCTTGGAGGGAAATACCCAAGCCACTCGTACTTTGCTGCGGGCATTGGAGGACTACGAAACGATATCGGCGCAGGGCAGAGCCGATATCGCGGATGCCCAGCAGGCGTTACTTGAATTTCTTTCCTCTCCGCCTAACGAGGCAGATGATACCTCATTGCAAAACGCTATCCGAGCCCACCGGCGGGCATTGGATGATTTCATGTCGGTTAGGGAGCAGGGGGAGGCGGATATTGCTGCCTCCCAAGAGACCTTGGATGAGTTGCTTGCTCGCAGGCCGGCGGACTTTGACCGCACCGCGCTGGAAAACGCCCAGCGTGCACGCAACCGCGCCCGTGACGACTATAACGCCGCAAGGCAGCGCGGGCAGGAAAGCATAGCAGCCGCGCAAAACGCCTTGGACCATGCTCGTTGGATGCTTAACCTAGCACTGCAGGCGTATCCTCCGGACCAGGCAAGCGTTGCGGCGGCAATGGCTAACCTTGATACGGCTAACGCCGCCCTTAACGCCGCGCAAAACACAAGAGATACGACGCTGCTTCAGCTAAGCCGTGCGCTGGAGGACGCGGAAACAGCTTTGGCGCAATCCCAGCGCAATTTTAACGAAAGCCAGCAAGGCGAACTTGAACACGCGGAGCAAGCACTGGAAGACGCGCAGAACCGCGCCGCAAATAATTTGCATCAAGAAGCGCGCAGGCTGGAAGACGCGGAAATAGCCTTGGAGCAAGCCCTGCGAAATTTTGCCAGCGCATGGGAGAATGAAGTGGAGAGCTTGGAAAACGCGCTGGAAAACGCACAAACAACGGCAGAGAACAACCAGCGGGCGGCGGCGCACCGGCTGGAAGACGCATCCTATTCCGCAGGTGGCGAAATAGAGCGGGCACAGGAGGCATTAGTAACAGCGATAAACCGGGCAAACAATAACCGGCAAACGGAGGCACGGCGCGTGGACGACGCACGAAACGCATTAACTGCCGCACATCAAACCCATCAGAATGCCCAACTCCAGAGCAACGAGGACACTGTGAGAGGCAGTCTTTCCGCAATAACATTGCAGCTGGATATAAACAGCCAGGAAAAAGTGGTAGAAACGCTGGAGAGGATTATGTATAACAATGGCGTTTTATATGCGGATAAGGGGGGCGTAGTCGCCACCGTTTTGCCGTCGGGCAGTGAAGTAGGCCGGACGCCCCTTGCCACACTAAGAAATATCGAAGGCGGCTTTGAGGCACAAATGGAAATAACCCGGGCAGAGGCGGAAGGGCTGGCTGTGGGAAGCCAAAGCCAAGTAACCACCGGCGGCGGCTCGATATTTTTTACCCCTACGGTAACGGGTGAGGTGTCCGGCATCTCCCAGCCGAATGAAAACGACCGTGTAACGGTGACAATCCGGCTGCCCGACGGCAACTGGACTTCGGGGCAAAGAGTGGACGCCCAGGTTGTATTAAGCAGCAGCAGCTACGACTTAACCATACCTATTTCCGCGCTCCGTTCTGACAATGCGGGTTACTTTTTATATATTGTAGGGCGGCGGGCAACAGTGTTGGGGCTGCAAAATATCGTAACCCGCATGAATGTAAACGTTGTGGCGCGGGATAACGAAACGGCCTCCGTAAGCGGCCCGGTTTTCCAGAGCAATATTATTGTGGCAAGCAGCCGGGCGATTTCCGACGGAGACCGTGTAAGGGTGAATGGGGGATGACAATGAGATTCTTCCGCCGTGCTTCTTTGGTGAGTATTCTGTTATGGTGCGCCTTTGGTTTTTTGCTGGTGGTGGGCTTTCGGGAAAGTAATATAATCGGCGGGTTTTCGGGGATATCATTAAGATACGAGACTCCCATAAACGGTTTAGCCGCCCATAGGGCGCGGCAGTATTCCATTACTAATGGCGAAACCTTTTGGCTTACCTTTTGGCAAGAGGGCAGCGCGTTTTTATCAGTCGGGCGAGGCGAGGTGTATTCAAACTCTATTTCGTTTTCCGGGGATGCCGCATTGGTATGGCCGGCGGAATACACAGCAGGCAGTGCGCCCGGCTCTTTGGATAACAACGGTGTCGCTGTGTCGGAAGGCTTGGCCCACCGTTTATGGGGCAGTACGGATATTGTAGGACAAGGTGTAGAGGTAAACGGAGAAAAGCGCGCAGTGCGCGGCGTATTCCGTGGCGACGCGAATCTGGTGCTTCTCTCCTTCGGTATAGAGGATACTTCTCACAGTTGGAGCGGCATAGAGCTTTCCGGCGGCGAGGCCCATGCCACACGGGGGGATGCGGAAATCTTTGCGTTGGCATCCGGATTGGGTAGGCCGGATTATATTCTCATGGGCGGGGCAATGGCCTTTGCCAGGTTTATGTCTATTGCCCCCCTGTTCATACCCATTATTTACGCCCTTGTGACAATTGCAAAGTTTATCCGAAGACATTATTCATGGTTTGGCGTGCCGTTGCTTATTGCGGGGCTTATTGTGTTTGCGGTTTTGTTACCTGCTTTGCTGGAAAGGTTGCCGGGTTGGGTAATTCCCACCCATTGGAGCGATTTTTCGTTTTGGTCGTCGCTCCTTCGGCAGGGAGGGGAAGGTCTAAGGGAATTCCTAAGTGCTGACCCTGGGCTGCGTGATGTTGAGCTAAGGATGCATCTGCTGCGGCTGATGGGGATTTCATTTTTGTCGATATTCTGCGGGCTGGCGGTATGCTTCAGATGGAGTATGAGCACGCCTGAAGAAAGGGTGAATGTTTAGTATTAGTGTGTTTTAAAATATACATATCAGGTGTTGACAATGGAATAAGTATATGATTTAATAGCGCGTGTTGTTTAGTTTTATCAAACAAAATATTTGAAATTGGTGTGCCTATGCAGATGACCGAAATCGGCGAAAAGCTGAAACAACTTCGCATCCGGACCAACCTTACCCAAGAAGAGCTTGCCAGTCGGTGCGATTTATCAAAGGGATTTATATCCCAAATGGAGCGTGGCCTGACCTCGCCTTCGATTGCCACTCTGGTTGACATTTTGGACAGCCTTGGCACAAATCTGACGGAATTCTTTAAAGAACCCGACAATGCTCAAGTTGTTTTCAAACAAGAGGACGCTTTCACCACAGAAGACACAGGGGAGGACTGTCAGCTCTGCTGGGTTGTTCCCAACGCCCAGAAAAATATTATGGAGCCTATTATCGTGCGTATTGGGCCCAAGGGACGCACCGCAGAATACGGCCCTCACCCCGGCGAGGTTATGGGGTTTATTCTTTCCGGCACAGTTGTATTGCATATAAACAAAAAGCATTGGAAGCTCAGGAAGGGGGAATGCTTTTATCACACGGCCTCCGGCCCCTACTATTTAGAAAATAATACGGGAAATCCGGCGGAAGTCTTATGGATAACGTCGCCGCCTAATTTTTAAAGTGTGGGGTGAGGGTAATTGTTGAAAAGAATATTTGTCTATCCATATATATTATGGATGTCTGTCTTTATAGTCGCTCCGCTGCTGATAGTTCTGTGGTTTAGCGTAACCGCCACGGCCCCCGACGGCACTGTTTTTACCTTCTACCATTTTACACGCTTCTTTGCGCCCGCCTTTGAGGGCCAGCCTTTTTTTCAGCGTATCTACATAGCCGTGATGACGCGCTCTATCCGGCTGGCTGTTGTCAGTACAATTGTTTGCTTTGTGCTGGGATACCCCTTGGCATATGCTTTGGCCAAATTTTATAGCCACAGGTCGTTTTTGCTGTTCCTGTTTATGGTGCCCTTGTGGATGAATTTTTTACTGCGTACATACGCATGGCTCACAATTTTAGAACAAAACGGTGTATTAAACGCGGTGCTTTCTTTTTTAGGGCTGCCCACCGTTGACTTGCTCTTTACCGATACCGCCGTGGTAATAGGAATGGTCTATAATTTTTTGCCCTTTATGGTGCTTCCCATATACACGGTTCTGCGGGACATGGACAATTCCATTATCGAAGCGGCGCAGGACTTGGGCGCGAACAGAGTTCAGGTATTTTTGCGGGTTGTGTTCCCCATGAGCATGTCCGGCGTGATTTCCGGCCTCACGATGGTGTTTATGCCGGCTGTCACCACTTTTGTAATATCAAATCTGTTGGGCGGCGGCCAGTTTATTTTGATTGGCAACCTGATTGAACGGCAATTTATTCACGTTGGAGATTGGCATTTTGGCTCGGCGATGGCAATCATCCTAATTGTAATAATCTTATTTATGATGGGCCTTATCAAGCTGATTGACCGCCAGCCAAAGGAGCCTGACGGAGCAACGGTTGAAAGGGGGACGCTGTATTGATTAAAAAAGCCTACACGGTTTACATGGGGCTGATGCTTTTTTTCCTGTACGCGCCCATTGCCGTGCTGATGATATTTTCCTTTAACTACAGCCCCTCGCGGAATTATTGGGGTGGTTTCTCCTTGCGCTGGTACCGGGACTTGTTTAATGACCCGCATATCCCCCAAGCCTTGTTCAATACGCTTGTAATCGCGGTGCTGTCCTCCTTGATTGCCACAATTATCGGCACCATAGCCGCCATGGGTATAAATTCCCTTGGCCGCAAAACAAAGAGCATTATAATCGGCGTCACAAACCTGCCGGTTTTTAACCCCGAAATCGTTACGGGTGTGTCGCTAATGCTTCTGTTTGTGTTTGGCATTCGTGTTTTGGGCTTTGGTGAGATGGGATTTGCGACATTGCTTATGGCTCATGTTTCCTTTAATGTGTCCTATGTAATTTTGTCGGTTATGCCGCGGCTGAGACGCCTCGACGGCAATCTTTTTGAGGCGGCAATGGACTTGGGCGCGCCGCCCATGCGGGCTTTTGTGCAGGTTGTGCTTCCGGCCATACGCCCCGGCATCATTACGGGCGCGTTGCTGGCTTTTACCCTTTCCGTGGATGATTTTATCGTCAGCTTCTTTACCATCGGTCCCGGGGTCAATAATTTGTCCACATTAATTTTTTCCATGGCGCGGCGCGGCATAAATCCCCGTATCAACGCGCTTTCCACCATAATTTTTATAGTAGTAATGATTCTTTTATATATCATTAATAGAAGAGACTCTAAAAAGAGAAAGGAACATTTAGCATGAAAAAATTTATTTTGGGGGTGGCGTTGCTTGTGACGCTGGCGATTTCGTTCACGGGATGCAGAGGCGAGGAAATTCGCGTATTCAACTGGGGAAATTATATGGACGAGAGCATATTTGCGGAATTCAGGGCGCAAACGGGCATTCGCGTGCGATACTCAAATTTCGGGTCTAATGAAGAAATGCACACCCGCGTTACGGGCGGCGGCGGAGCCTTTGACTTGATTTTCCCGTCGGATTACATGATAGAGCGCATGATTCGGGAAGAGCTGCTGCTGCCGATTAACTTTGATAATATCCCAAATATCCGATATATCGACGAAAGATTTTTTTATTTGCCCTTTGACCCGGAAAACAGATATTCCGTGCCGTACAAATGGGGGACGCTGGGGATTTTGTACAATGCGGTCATGGTGCGCGAGATTGCCGGCGATATCGTTGTAGACAGCTGGGATATCCTTTGGGACGAGCGTTTTGCCGGAAATATTTTTATGTACGACAGTATGCGCGACAGCTTTACCCCGCCCCTAAAGCGGCTTGGTTATTCGCTTAACACAACGGATATAGACGAGCTCACCGCCGCCCGAGATATGTTGATACAGCAGCGGCCGTTGGTGCGCGCCTTTTTGGGCGACCTTGTCAAGGACTCCATGATTGGCAATGAGGCCGCGCTGGCACTGGTTTTCTCGGGATGCGCCAGATTCTCCATGGGGCACAACAGCGATTTAAATTATGTCGTGCCCCGGGAAGGCAGTAACATCTGGTTTGACTCCATGGTAATCCCTCGCGGAGCACGCAATCAGGCTGGCGCGGAGGCTTTTATCAACTTCCTAAGCAGCCCGGAAATCGCCCTCCGAAACACACTCTACACAGGCTTCACCACCACCAACTGGGCCACCCTTGAAATGCTGCCCGATGAAATCCGCAACGACCCTGCCTTCTGGCCCTCAGACGAAGTAATCGGCATCAGTGAGGCATTTATCCACCTCGGCGAATTCACCGCCGTTTGGGATCGCGCCTGGGTGGAGGTGCTGGCAACACGATAGCAAACGACCAATTCAAAACGCGAAGCGGGCGTGATACTGACTTGTGGTGAACGAACATGGCGTTTGCGAAGCAAATGCAGTTCGTGAACCGTTTACAAGGCATAGCCCGATTCGCGTTTCTGAAAGTCGTTTGTTATATGCCGCTTGCTATATATTAAGAATTAAGGAAAATCTTCTGTGCCTCACGGGCGTCGTGCAAAGTCTTTTCGATGTCTATTGTGCGGAATTCGCCCTTTTCGTATAAAACGCGGCCTCGGCAGATGGTCATTTCCACGTCGCGACCGCCTGTGGAGTACGCCAAATTAAGGGCCGGGTCATAGCAGACTGTCTGGCGCGGATTGTTAAAATCAATAAGCAGCATGTCCGCGTCGTAACCTTCGGCTATTTTTCCGCTCTCGTGGCCCCGGCCTTGGGCTTTCGCGCCGTTGGTCGTGGCCATGGCAAGAGCTTCCATAGCGGGCAAGGCCGTCGGGTCTCCAGTGGCGTACTTTTGCAAAAGAGACGCCATTTTCAGCTCTTCGAACAGGTCATGGGAATTGTTGGAGGAGACGCCGTCCGTTCCGAGGGCGACGTTTACGCCTAACTCGCGCATTTTTACCACAGGGGCAAGGCCGCTTGCCAGCTTCAAATTGGAAAGGGGATTATGCGCCACGGTAACGCCTTTTTCCGCTAAAATCTCCATGTCGTCCTCTGTAATCCAGACGCCGTGGGCGGCTAAGGTTGGAACATCCAAGACGCCGTGCTCGTAAAACACTCGAGCCGGCGTTTTTCCGTATGTTTTTATACAGCCCTCATGCTCCGTTTTTGTTTCCGACAGGTGAATGTGCATAGCCAAGCCATGCTTGTGGGTAAAATCCATCACCTGTTTCCACGCGGGCGGATGAGACGTATAGACTCCGTGAATGGAAGCGTCTATTTTTACGCGGCCATCCTTTTTATTGTGATATTCGGCTATGGCGCGGAGGGTTTGGTCGTACACATTGTCCTTGTGGAAGTCGTAGGTATCCTTGTCAAAGCCGATTACCGCGTTGCTGACGTTTGCCAGCATTCCCGCTTCATCGGCCACCCGCGCCACTACGTCCATAAAAAAGTACATATCCGTAAACGAAATCGTTCCGGAGGCTATCATTTCCGCCGCCGCAAGGGTTGTCCCAATGCGAATCAGCTCGGGCGTCCATTTGCGCTCCGCCGGAAAGATATAGTTGAACAGCCAATCCTCCAGATTGCGGTCGTTGGCATAACCCCTAAACATCGTCATTGCCGCATGGGCGTGACAATTGTACAGCCCCGGCATCAGAACCTTTCCCGTACAGTCGATTGTCCGGGCCGCAGTAGACGGCGAAGGAAGCGTGGTGCTTTCACCTCCGCCATTATCGCCGGAGATATAAGCAATTTTTCTGCCGTTTATCCCTACGTCCGTACCGCTCAGCACCGGAGCAGCAGGGTTCATGGTTACAACCGTCGCGTTTTTAAATAAGATATCCATTTTGGTTGTCCTTTCTTAGTAGTTACGATTACTATACCATATAATACTTTTATTTTCCTTCAACGTATTTATAATATAGCAGTTTTTGTAACAGTACGCAGGGGGAGGCACCCAAAGGCACTGGGCCGGCTGCTCGTGCAAAAAACAGCAGGGCGTACACTGGAACTGAAACTAAAAAAAATAGACGGGAGTAAAAGCTATGGAAGGAAAGGTATTGTTATACGACTACAACGACGTAAAAATAGGGGAAACTTATGTGCGCAGGGCAAGGCAGCTTGTAAAGCAGCAAAGGGCTTTTTGGACGGACGGCAGCCAAACGGCCATCCGGTTTTTGCCGGGCGCGGAAAATATGGAATCCGCCGCACATGAAGAAGACCCCGCCGCCGATAAGAGATTAATGAAGCTGGCAAGGACACGGGTAATACTGAGGACTGTTTTCAAGGTGAATTGTATGGGTTATCTTGCGGTCAATACTTTTCTTGTAGCCATTTGGTTCTTCGTGGCCGGCAGGGGATATTTTTGGCCCGGGTGGGTCATCGCGGGATGGGGTCTTGGTCTCATTATCATGGGTATTGTCTTCAAAGCGGTGACATCCACCGGATTAAGCTTCAATGACAAGGTCGCTGATGAGTATGACAGGATGAGAGGCAACTGAAAATCTTCATTGTCAGGGCAACAGCATTTACTTTGGGCCCGAGAGGCGGGCGGTCTCCGGGGCTTGGGGTTCCGTTCGCTTAAGGCTACAGCTTTGGGCGGCTGGTGAGGCGGAAAAAAACAGCATTTCCTTAATGGCTGCCGCCGTTGAAAATGCACGTTTTTCCATCCGCCTCAATGCGCCGCCCGCCTCCGCAAGTCGCTCACAGAATCCCCAAGCCCCGGAGACCGCCCGCCTCTCGGGCCCAAAGTAAATGCTGTTGCCCTGCTTCTTTGTGGGGCTTTGACATTTTCTTAGATTTCATATTAAAATAGGACATCTATTAATAGAAAGGTGTTGTTTTAGAATGACAAAACCCCGTTTTTTCCGCAGGGCATCGGCACTGGCCGTGGCATTGGTCATGGTGTTCTCAATTGCCGTCATGCCCCGCACCGCATTTGCGGACACCCCGGAAGCGGCCTATCGCGTCGATATTTTGACCGCGACGGACTTCCATGGTCGCGTAGACCCGCCCGAGGATTCGGCCTTTACTCACGAGCCGGGCGCAGCCCGCTTCGTGGCTTTTGTTGAGTACATCCGCTCCACCTTGCCTGACGCGGCCAATTCGGCCATGTTCGTGGGCGGCGACGAATTCCACGGCGGCGCGTTCAATGACTTTGATTTTGTCCGTGGTGACATTCCGGCGCATATGCCAATTGGCCGCGCTGCACCTACGATGGCTATGTTTAATTACTTGGGCATCGAGCATATCGCTCTTGGCAACCACGAATTCAGCCATGGTTTTGCCCGTGCGGTTGATTTCGGCACGTATTTCAACCTGATGGCGGCAGACCTGTTTTACGCTGCCAACGCCGTTGAAGTGCTGGGCGCAGAGAATGTAACCGGTGCACCCGGTGACCGCCCGGATTGGGTACAGCCCTATGATATCATTGAGTTCCCCAATGGAATCAGACTTGGTATCTTTGGCCTGATGCCCGAAGGTATGCGTGCCGTTGTAGCAGGCGGCATGGCTGGCTTTGACCTGCGCACCCCATCCTATAACAATCCCCAGGCCTACGATGACGCAATCCACGAGCTTATTGCACATCTGCGCAACTATCATGGCGTGGACGCAGTTATGGCTGTCACTCACCAAGGCCTCATCGGCACCGTGACTCCGCAAACCCATGAAAACATCTATCTTGCGACGCACTTTGATGTAGACGCCGTTGTTGGCGGACATCACAGCCAAAGCAGATATGAATGGGTAGAGCGCGACGACCGTAACGACGTACCTGTTATGGAAGCTGGTTTCCACGGCCGCGGCTTAGGACGTTTCACTTTCCTCTTTAGTGAAAACCGCGAAATTGAAGACGTGGAAGTATGGATTGCCAGTGCTTTTGGCCACCCAATTCGCGATTTTGGCCGTCCCATGGGAGATATACTTGTCCCCGGCGATGCAGCAGCAGTCAACACAACTTCTATTTTTGAAACAGAAGCGGAGAATTTGGCCGCATTTGAAAGTGTTCGCGCGCACTATGACGCAATGAACGCGATTTTGGCATACTATCACGCCCAAGCCGGCCCGTATCTTGTAGGCCCTCTTGGCCCCCATGGCGTATACATCGGTGGTGTGGACGGAGACATGGCACGCTACAGCCGTGACCAATGGATTGTGCGTCTGCTTGTGGACTATGTAGAGGACAGCCAAGATTTGAACAATGTAGTCGGCATTCTCAACCGCGGCGGATTGCGCATGGCCGCACCCTTCGAGCGTGAATGGAATGACCCGATTAACCGCCGTTCAATCTTCACCCATCTGCCCTTCGTTGACGGCGTTCTGTTGTGGGATATGCAAGGCAGCGACCTGCTTACCATGCTTAACCACTTCGGCTTCTTTGATGATGGCCGCTCCAGAACAATCATTGCCGCTGGCGCACATTATGACAATGGCAACTGGTATCTCACCAACAGCGGTGAACGTATTACAGAAAGCGGCATATATAATGTAGTTACCCGTCGCTTTATGTTTGGCGGAGTTGGCGTAAGCGGTGGCGACTCTATTCCGTTCCCCGGCAACAACCAAGGCGCGGAAGTTGGTATGGGCCCCGCAACCGCAGAAACCATGCTTGCCTCCAACCCACGCATGATTTTTGCCGACGGTAGCCTCATGCCTTGGCTTGAAGTGACAGAAACCATCGGTGCTCCGGAATTCTGGCCCGAAGCCGGCATTCGCATGGTCAACTATATCTTCGTCGAGCAGTCAATCCAACGCGGATTGATACCTGTAGCCGAATGGCAGTCTATCCTTAACGTATCTGCAACCCCCGGTGGCACCGCAGCAATCACCTCGCCATATGCCCCCGGCAACCGCACCTACACCCGCGTCATTCACCCGCAGTTTGTCACAGTAGAGGCAATTGCGAACCCCGGCTACGGATTCATCGGCTGGTTCTTGGGTGATACGCTGGTTTCTGAAAGTCCGGTATATTCCTTCACACAACGCGCCGACACCACCTTGCAGGCACGCTTCACGGCACCGGGTGCTGCACCGGCCCCTGAGCCCACACCGGCCCCTGCTCCCGAGCCCACACCGGCCCCCGCTCCGACTCCTGAGCCCACACCGACCCCCGCGCCCGCTCCGGCCCCTGTGCCCGCTCCGACGCCCGGTGCAATCGGAACAGGCACGGTTGTAAATTGCTATTATTTATATGTACGCGCTTCCGGCACCATTAACGCCCGCGCAATCAACCACTTGCGCGTCGGCGATGTCGTAAACGTATATGAAAGAGGCGGCGCAGGTGATGCTTGGTACCTCATTTCCTTCGGAGATGTCACAGGCTGGGTGTTTGGAAGATATCTTGAGGTAAAATAATTCTTTACTTTAAAGTCACCACGGTAACACCTGTTTCACCTTCACCATATTTACCCAAGCGGTACTCCTTTACATGGGGGTGCCGCTTTAATATTGTGTGAATGGTCGTGCGCAGAACGCCCGTGCCCTTGCCATGGATTAGCGTTACGGTAGAAAGGCTGGCAAGGAACGCATCATCGAGGTATTTTTCGGCGTGGCTGGTGGCCTCCTCGGGAAGCATTCCGCGAAGGTCTATTTCGTGGGAAATATGCAGGGATTTCGGCGAGCCGCCGCCTTTTGACGCGCTCTTTGAAAAGCCGCCCTTCATCTTTAAAGAGGATTTTGAATCATCTTCGTCAAGAGATAAATCGCTTACATGAACTTTTATTTTCATTATACCGGCTTGGATTTGCACTTCGCCGCTTGCGTCCGGGGGAGTGGAAACAGTGCCGTTTTGGTTCATGGAATGGATGAATACGCGGTCGCCACGCCGTAGGTTTGCCGGGGGCTTGCGGGTGGGTTTTTCGGAAACGGGGGCAATGGTTTCTTCCAGAGAGGAAAGGCTTTCCCTTGCCTGACGACGGGCCTCTTCCAACTCTCGCTGACCCGCGCCTTCAAGCTGTTTGCGCATACTTGAAATTATGGCTTCGGCCTCTTTTTTTGCGTCTTGCACCAGCCTTGCGGCCTCTTCCCGTGCCTGTTGCTGGATTTTTTCCTTTTGGGTGCGCAGTCGTTCTTCCTGTTTGGCCACGTCCTCGCGCAATTTTTCTGCCTCGCGACGATAAACGGCGGCGCGGTCTTGCTCCATTAATACCATTTTTTTGCTGGCTTCAAGGTCTGTTACTAAATCCTCAAAACGGACATCTTTTTGGCTCAAAACCTCCCGTGCGGCGGAAATAATTTCCTCGCCAAGCCCAAGCCGTTTTGCAATGGCAAAGGCGTTGCTTTTACCCGGAATCCCGATTAGCAGCCGATAGGTGGGCCGCAGGGTTTCCACGTCGAATTCGCAACTTGCGTTTTCCACGCCCTCCGTTGACAGGGCATATATTTTTAATTCGCTGTAATGGGTGGTTACAGCGGTGCGGATTTCCCGTTCGTGCAAATATCCCAGCAAAGCGATGGCCAATGCCGCGCCCTCTGTGGGGTCTGTGCCCGCGCCCAGCTCATCCAGCAGAATCAGCGCGTTGGGGCTTAAATTTTCCAGAATACTTACGATATTGCTCATATGTGACGAGAATGTGCTTAAACTTTGCTCGATGCTTTGCTCGTCGCCGATGTCGGCAAAAACCTCGTCGAAAACCGCCAATTCGGAATTGTCAAAGGCCGGGATAAACAGGCCAGCCTGCCCCATGCATGTGAACAGCCCGACTGTTTTTAACGTAACGGTCTTGCCGCCGGTATTTGGCCCGGTGATAAGCAGCATGGAAAAATCCCCGCCAAGATAGATATCCGTGGGCACTACAGTATCCTGATTCAGCAAGGGATGCCGCCCTTTGCGAATATTTATATAGCCGCGATTGTTAAAAATCGGCTCGGTGGCTTTCATTTCAAGGGCCAGTTCGCCCTTTGCGAATACAAAATCCAAATGCGTAAGCAAAGTAAGATTGGCGTCAAGGATTTCCCCTTGCCCGCCCACAAGGCCGCTTAATTTATATAAAATCCGCTCTTCCTCGCGTTTTTCCTCGAAGTGAAGGTCTTTGATTTTATTGTTCAGCTCCACCACGCTTGATGGCTCCATAAAAACCGTGGCCCCTGTGGAGCTTTGGTCATGCACCAGCCCCGGGAAAGAGCCGCGATATTCGGCTTTTACGGGCACACAAAAACGGTCGCCACGCAAGGTAACAATGGCGTCCTGAAGCATGTTTTTATATGAAGCCGAATGTATAATCCCTTGCAAATGGTCGCGGATTCTATTATGCGCGACGCCGATACTGCGCCGGATATCCGACAGTTTTGAGCTTGCATTGTCGGCGATTTCGCCGGAAGGTTTTATACAGCGGGAAATCTCCGCCTCCAGCGAGTCCTCCGGGGAAATCCCATCGAAGTACTCCCCTAGAGCCTCTTGCGGGGAGGAAAGCCGATTACCTTCATCAGAAGCTTCGGTGTCCGTCTCACGGCCGGATTTTGCGCGGGCATCGGTATTGCCACCATATGTCACTACTTTGCGGCAGACATATAGGCATTCGCCTACGGCCAGCAGCTCGTCCGCTTGCAACATTCCCCCGGCAAGGGCGCGGCGCAAAGCAGCCCGGATATCGCTTATCCCGCCAAGGGGCAAGCTTCCCTTACGCAAGATTAAGCTTGCCGCCGCAGACGTTTCCTTTTGGGCGCGCCTAATATCATCCAAATCCGTCATAGGCTCAAGGGCGGCACACCGTGCCTTTCCCATGGCGGACGCCGCCCGACTGGCCAGCATTTCTATTATTTTGTGATACTCTAAAGTGTTTAAGGCTTTTGTATTCATGGCGACTTTAGTCCTCAATCATCATGCTTAATTCTATGGCACTCTTCTGCCAGCTTAAAATCGTTGAACCTGTCCAGCGTTGATAAATACCCGGTAATTCTGCGGACGCGGCTTATATCGTCGCTACCGCAGGCTGTGCAGGTTTTTTCGTTTTGGAGGCCTTGTTTTCCGCATTGGCGGCAGATATCCAGCGGGAAGTTTACCGCACCGTAACCCATATCCGCCTCAGACATGGCGCGGATAATTTGCTCAAAGGCTTCGATATTTTGGCCGGGTGCGGATTTTAATTCTACATATGAAATATGCCCGGCGTTGCAGTATTGATGATACGGGCCTTCGACTGCTATTTTCTCCAAGGCGGTAACTTTGCATTCTACGGGTACGTGGAAAGAGTTGGTATACCATTTCTTGTCGGTGATGCCCGGAAGAATACCGTATTTTTCCACGTCTACTTTAGTGAAGCGGCCGGATAGCTGCTCTGCGGGAGTGGCCAACAAAGAGAAGTTTAATTTATGTTTTCTGCTGGCTTCGTCGCAAATGCGGCGCATGTGGCTTACTATGGAAATACCCTGCGCCTGAGAGCCGGAGTCCTGGCCGTGATGCTTCCCGGTAAGGGCGACGAGACATTCCGCCAAGCCGATAAAGCCCACACTAAGAGTGCCGTTTTTGATGGCAGGTTCGATAGAGTCATTAATTTCCAAGTCGTCGCTGTTTAGATATAAACGCTGCCCCATCAAAAACGGGAAGTCCTTGACACGAAGATTTTTTTGCAAATCGTAACGGGTCAAAAGCTGCCGGATGGCTATATCCATTGTCTCTTCCAGCAGACGGTAAAATTTTCCGATATCATGCCCGGCGCGAATGCCCAAGCGCGGCAGGTTAATTGATGTAAAGCTGAGATTCCCGCGCCCGTCAGTGACTGCGTCTCCGTTGGCATTGGATATTACGCGGGTACGGCAGCCCATATAACCCACCTCTTCGCCGCCGTAAACTTTATTAAAGCTGGAATCCAAGAAAGAGAAAGTCGGAAACAGGCGTTTGCAAGCCACTCTCATGGCCAGCTGGAAGAGGTCGTAATTGGGGTCTCCCTCGTCGAAGTTGATACCGTATTTCAGCTTAAAAATCAGATTTGGGAAAATGGGAGTTTCGCCCTTGCCCAAGCCCCGCTCATAGGCACGCAAAAAACAATCCGTAACCATACGGCCGCCGGGGCTAGTATCAGTCCCGAGATTGATGCTGGAAAACGGCACCTGCGCCCCCGCCCGGGAGTGCATCGTATTCAGATTATATATGAAGGCCTCCATAGCCTGATATGTCTCTTGAAGGGTGTGTTTTTCCACGAGGGCGGCGATGGCCTCCTCGGTGACATGGTCTTTGAGATTGAGGGTTTCCAGATTTTCACGCAGAAAGCGTTCCTGCCGCTTGCGTTCTATTTCAACGTAGTCGGCCATATCCCGGTCAAAAAAGGCGAAGCTTTGCCCGCCGTGCATGTCGTTTTGATTGCTTTGCAGCACAATTGCCGCCAACGCCGCAGCAGAGCGGATATTTTTGGGCGGACGGATGGAGCCGTGGCCGTTGTTAAAGCCCTCGCGCAGAAGCCGCCCCAGCGGAATTTGCAGACATGTGAGGGTTTTTCCGTACCAGGACAAATCCTGTATATAGATGTCACCGTTGAGATGCGCTTGGGCTTCTTCGGCCGGAAGAACCCGCTTTAAATAATATGCCTTTGAAGCCGCTTCGGAAATCTGCAAGACCTTCGCCGACGGCGAATTGCTTACGTTGGCGTTGTCCCGGTTGGTTTCCCTTACGATTTCCGCCACGGCGTCCATCAACTCGCTCCGGGCCTCGCGGATGCCCGTACGTTTTTGACGGTACAAAATATACGCCTTGGCAACCTTCGTGTGGCCGCCCTCAATCAACACCGTTTCCACCATATCCTGCACGTCTTCCACGGTAAAGTGATTATCGGGGTATTTTTCTTCCAGCTTTTTTAAGACCTTCAGCGTCAGTTCAAAGGTTACGTGATGGCCACTCCCATTGTACCCTCCCGTCGCCTCAAAAGCTTTTTCTATACACGCCGTAATCTTGCCCGCGTCAAACGGAACTTGCTCACTGTCCCTTTTTATTATGTATTTCATGCCGCGCACTCCCCTTTGCTATACGTCTGTCCGCATTATAACTGTGAGGTTTTGGTAAGTCAAACGCATAAAAATTACCCCGGTCTCATACATATACATAAATGAGAGTTAAGGGGTGCAATCAATGGGTGGTACGAAAATTTTTGTGCTACAAATGAAGAGTTTAATCCGAGTGGGGATAATCGTGCTGGTGGGGCTTGCGCTGATAATAATGGCGTTGGTATTTCTGCTTCCGGGCAGACGCGGCACGGCGGAGGAGCATCCGCAGCCGGGAGCCACAGCACGGTACATACCAGGCACGTATGTTTCGACGATTATACTAAATGATGTGCCGGTTCATGTGCGCGTAACCGTAAGCGAGAACGAAATCCTGTCCATATACATGACGGACATGGCCGACATACAAAGGGTATTTTACCCGCTATTCGAGCCGAGGATGCACGACCTGGCGCAAGAAATCCTCCGATATCAGTCGGCGCACATCAACCCGCAAACGGACTATCCGGTAACGACGGGAATCTTGCAACAAGCCGTAATATCGGCATTAGAGCTGGCTTACTACACGCCCTCTGACTAGCACTAAAGTGCCGTCGCGCAAAGCGCGTGTCCCACAGCGAAGCGAGGAAGCGTAGTCGGGCTTTGCCCGACGGAGCGGCGGGGGGTTGGGGGNAGAGCCCCC
>WQSB01000022.1 GCA_009788085.1 Defluviitaleaceae bacterium | reverse complement strand
TCCGCACTGTGGCCCTTTTCCACCCTTGGCTGGCCGGAAAAAACGCCTGAGTTGGATTATTTCTACCCAACAAACACCCTTGTCACCGGGCAGGATATCATTTTCTTCTGGGTGGTGCGCATGGTCTTTATGGGCGCGAAGTTCATGGAGGAAATCCCATTCACGGATGTTGTTATACACGGCCTTGTGCGGGATGAACAGGGGCGCAAAATGTCCAAATCCTTGGGCAATGGTATCGACCCCATTGAAATTTTAGAAGAATTTGGCGCGGATGTTCTGCGGCTGATGTTGGTAAGCGGCAACGCACTGGACAGCGACACCCGCTTTTTCCGGGAACGCCTTGAGCCCGCCCGGAATTTCTTAAATAAACTATGGAACGCCACCCGCTTTGTAATGATGAATCTGGAGGATTTTAGGGAAAACACCGAAAAATACGGCGCGGATATACAGCCCGAAATTGAGGACAAATGGATTGAATCCTTGCTTCACCGCCTGGCAGCGGAAGTAACGGAAAAACTTGAAGCCCACGAGCTGGGTTTGGCAGCGGGAAAAATCGTTGATTTCATATGGGATGAGTTCTGCGACTGGTATGTGGAAATGGTAAAGCCGCGTTTATACGGCGCGAAAGGCGGTGGGGGCGAAACCCGAGAAGCCTTGGGCAAAGACGTCAATGATGGGGGCGAAGCCCTGCTAAAATCCCGCTATACGGCGCAGCATTTCCTTGTCACCACTCTGACATCGGCCCTTACGTTGTTGCATCCCGTTGTGCCCTTTGTTACGGAGGATTTGTATTTAGCTATAAACAACGCGATAAAAACACTCGGCAAGGCTGAAACAATAATGACCGCCCCATGGCCCGCCTTTGATGCGTCCGCCGCCAAAAAACCAGCCCCCGAAGAAAAACTTATCGAGCGCGTGAAGGAAGCTGTCCGCGCAATCCGTGCTGTGCGTACGGAAAAGCAAGTGCCCCCGTCAAAGAAAATAGAGGTAATAGTCATCCCCACTGACGCGGAGGCCGGGGAGCTGTTTGCAAAGTGCAAAACCTTTATCGGCGCGTTATCTGGCGCGGCGTCCGTAGATGTTTTGGACAAAGGTTTTTCGGCCCCGGACGGCGCGGTATCCGTGGTGGTTTCCGGCGCGTCAATTTACCTGCCGCTGGACTCCCTTGTGGACACAGAAAAGGAACGCGCCCGCCTCAACAAGGAAAAGCAAAAACTCGAACAGGAAATTTCCAGAATCGACAGTAAGCTATCCAACGAAGGTTTTATATCAAAAGCACCCGCCGGGCTTGTAGCGTCCGAACGGGAAAAACGCGCGGATTTGGCTGCAAAGCTGGAAAAAGTGAAAGCGGAAGGAGCAATTTAACATGTCTCAAAACCTTCCGGATTCTTTTTGGAACCGGCGCATGTCTTTTAACGCGGATGTAAGCCATTACATGCCGGCAAAAGGCGAAGCTCCCGGGGAAACAAAAAGCCACTGGCAGAACACGGACGGTCACGCGAGAGTTCTCCTTGAAGCCATGCCCATAGCCTGCGGGCTTATGACTCCCAAATATGAATTGGTGGAGTTTAACCGTGCTGCCGTCGAGCTTTTCGCGCTGAAGGACGGCGAGCCTTTTTTGTATGAAAACCCCGAGGACGGCACGGTTGACAGCTGTCACGGGCAATGCGACGCCTGCGACTTCAAAAAGAACCCCCACAACTGCGACGCGCACAAAAGCCTTGTTAAAAACTGGCGGCATACGATTCCCGGCTATCTGGAAAACCCGGAAAGATGGGCAACAGCGCGCACAGGCTTATATCAAAAGGCCGCCGCCGAGGGCCCCTTTACCCTTTCCATGGACAGAATCACCCTGCACGGGGAATTAATCCACTGTGAAATCACAATTGTGCCTGTTTTGTATGACGATGAGCAGGGCTTCGCTTTGTATATCCGCGATATGCGTGAAACCCGCCTGCGGGAGCTTGCCCAAGAGGAAAGCCGCATAAAAACTCAGTTTTTGGCGCGCATGAGCCACGAAATCCGCACTCCCATGAATGCGGTGCTGGGTATCACGGAAATTGAGCTGCAAAAGGGCTCGCACCCCCCGGCCACTGAAGAGGCTTTTTTGCGGATTCATTCCCAGTCAAAAATGCTGCTGTCCATTATCAATGAGATTTTGGACCTCTCCAAAGTCGAGGCCGGCAAAATGGAAATCGTCCCCGTGGAATACGACACGTCGGGGCTGGTTGTAGACCCCGTGCAACTCAACCTTATGAATATCGGCAGCAAACAAATAAATTTCGATTTAATAGTGGACGAAAGCCTACCCGTAACCATGCTTGGCGACGAAATCCGCATTAAGCAGGTCATAAACAATTTCCTGTCCAACGCCATCAAATACACAGACGAGGGGCAGGTTACCCTCAGCTTTGGTTGCGAAAAACTTTCCGATTCCGAGATAGTGTTAATCATCAGCGTAAAAGATACCGGGCAGGGCATGACCTCGGAGCAGCTGGAAGGCTTGTTTGAAAAGGAATTTACCCGTTTCAACATCCAGCACAACCGCACAATTGAAGGCAGCGGCCTGGGAATGACCATCGCGTATAATTTGGTTAGCCTGATGGGCGGCACTATAGAGGTCGATAGCCAGCCCGGCGCGGGAAGCACCTTTACCATGCGTATTCCTCAAACATCCTGCGGCGAAAGCGTGCTTGGCAAATACGCGGCGGAAAACCTGCAAAATCTGGAATCCGTGAAAAATTCCTTTAAAAAGCTGGCGCGGTTCGAGCGCGTAATTATGCCTTACGGGCGGGTGCTGATTGTGGACGATGTGGAGTCCAATCTGTTTGTGGCCAAGGGGCTGCTGGAGCCCTACAAGATGGAGGTTGTCACCGCCGAAAGCGGCTTCGAGGCCATAAGCCTTGTCAAAAGCGGACAAGAGTACGACATCATTTTTATGGACCATATGATGCCCGAAATGGACGGCATAGAAGCAGCCAGGGCTTTAACGGAGATGGGCTACTGCCTCCCCATAATCGCACTTACCGCCAATATCATGATGGGCCAGGAGGAAATATTCCTAAATGCGGGCTTCGCGGGCTACATATCCAAACCCATCGACGCAGTGAAGCTGGACCACTATTTGAACTGCTTTATTCGTGACAAGCAGCCAGCCGAGGTTCTGGCCTCCGTGGAGAAAATCAATTTTGCCTCTTCCGAAAGTGACGAAAGCAACCGTCTGCATCCCGAATTAATCAAATCCTTTCTGCGCGACGCAAAAAGGGTCACATCGGTTTTAACGGAAATTTTACAAGCCCCCAAGCCGGATGCCAATACCTTAAAGCTTTACACAATAAACACTCACGCCATGAAAAGTGCCTTGGCCAACATAAACGAAGCAGGGCTTTCCGATTTCGCTTACACCTTAGAAAAAGCCGGCCGGGACAACGACACGGACACAATCCGCACACAAACCCCTGTTTTCTTGGAACGCTTGGCGGAAACCGCAAAATCACACACTCCGGAGGAGTCCCACACAGCCCACGACGATGACCCGGACTTCCTGCGCCGGCAGCTAAAAATCATCCACGACGCCTGCGAGGCCTATGACAAAAAAACCGCTAAGGCTGCCCTGACAGCCTTGACGGAAAAAATTTGGTCCCTTAAAACAAAGGAAACTTTAGACACAATCTCCGCCCTTCTGCTTCATTCGGACTTTGAAGCCGTTGCGGAAATGATAGCAGAGAGCTTGTAGCGCAGCGCGCAATTGCTTTTGTCTCAACATCATCTCCAATCTTTTTTATGGGGCTTGATGTTATAGACGTTTATAACGAAATCACGCAGATTGCTGCCATCCACATTACGCACCTTCGGGTGCGCGTCGTCAAAACCTCCTCTTTTAACCTATAGTGTCACGACCTGCTATTGGAATATTTTTCTCTTGTATAATATGAAAATTGATTTCCGCGACAAACCTGGCCGCCAATAGACAATGCGCAATAATATATGATATACTTTTTAACTGTGTAAAAATTAAATATAGACGATTCACCTTTTTCAACTGAAATCGCTATAAAAAAGGAGATTTGGAATGAAAAGACTTATTAAAAAAGTAACGGCTGTTATTATGGCTATGTTGATGCTGTTTGCAAGTGTAACTGTTGCGCACGGGGCGTCAGGCGCGCAAGGGGAGCTTCCCTTACGTGCTGTTTTTGAAGATGTGGGAGCTTTTGTGGATTGGGTGGACGGCATAATAATGGTTGTAATGCCAAACGGTGACGAGTGGGCGATTACTCCGGGCGGGGCAGCAGCGACGCTGAACTCGGAATCGGTGGAGTTAGTCGCCCCGGTAATTATTATAGATGGCAGAGCGTTTATTTCTTATGCGGACGCGATGCTTTTACTTGGCGTATCCGGCCCCGCACCTCGGGGGGAGCTCGCACTGACCATTGAAACCGCGATGGCAACGGCCCCCGCCTTTATGAATGCCGTGGGCGTAACCGGATTAACAATGGCCATTGTTGACGCGGAAACAGGCTTTACCTGGACCCAGGGCTTTGGTTATGCAGACAGCGTACGGGGCCTGCCCGTGGATGAGCACACATTGTTTCAAGTGGGGTCAACGTCCAAGCCCTTTACGGCGGCTGCGGTAATGCAGCTGGTTGAACAGGGGCTTATTGACCTTGACTCCCCGGTTGTGAATTATCTTCCTGAGTTTAGTATTCTCCCAAGCCCGGTGCTTGGCGGGGATTCCGGCGATGTCACCGTGCGGATGCTTTTGAACAACACCTCCGGTGTTCCCGCGAATAAACTTTACGGATGGTTTATCACGGGTGACTCACATTATCAGGGGAATATGAATAATCTGCTGGAATGGCTGCAAACCCGGGAATTGACTTTTGAACCCGGTACAATGTATGAGTATTCCAATAACAACTGGTCCTTGCTGGGCATTATTGTTGCGCGGCTGATGGGCTTTGACAACTACTTCGAGGGCTTTATTGAATATACAAACACAAATATTTTCACGCCCCTCGGCATGGAGAGGTCTACCTTTGAGTTTACGCCTGGGCTTACAAATGTGGCGATGCCTTACATTTCATTGGGCGTACAGGATATTATGCACACCGTTTCGCCCATAGCAGCCGGAAGTGTGCTTTCCAGCGCGTATGAAATGGCCTTGTTTATGCACACGATTTTTGGCGACGGCACAATGGACGGCCATCGGCTACTGACCCAGGAAACCCTTGCCTATATGATGCAGGAGCATTCCATTATGTCACCCGGTGTGTTGCATTACGGGCTTGGTTTCATGCGGGTCATCGCACCCGGCGGCCGTGTGCTTGTGGGCCATGACGGAAACATCGCCCATTACCACACAGGCATGATGTTTGACCCCGAAACAGGGCTTGGCGTTTTTGTCTCCGTAAACACAACCTCCGGCCTCCTGATTGCCACCCATCTTGCGATTACCATGCTGGAAACCGCCATCACCGAAAAAACCGGTGCCCCGCCTTGGCCGCAACCGCCGGAGCCGGACATTAGCGATGTTGGGCCCGCCACGCTCTCCGCGGAGGAGCTTGCGTTCTTTTCCGCTTTCGAAGGGCTTTACGACTTTGCCGAAGCGGGGGGAATTTGGGAGCTGTTAATAATTGACGGCGTACTCACATGGGATGCCGGTTTTGCTTCATTTGAGCTCATCCCCTTGTCCGACGGCACCTTTGACAGCATCGCCGGAATTTACTCCTTCGAATTTGTTGACGGAGTGGCAGTCGCGACCATCACCGTCGGTGACGAGCAGTTTTCGGCCTTAAGAATCGACGGCCTTGAAGACGTCGCCCCCCCGGAAGGGTTCCTTGACTGGGTTGGAGTTTACAATTTTGTCCCCCAAGTCGAAAACGAGGTTGGTTTAATTTGGCAACTTGTCGTCTCCGTAAACGAATTTGGATTCCCCATGATGTCCACGGAGCAAGCAATTCACGCCTATCTTGGCGGCCCGTCGGAAATCCCTCTTGCCGAATACAACGGCTACTGGTTCTTTGGATTCACCCCGGTAAGGTTTATTATCGACGACGACGGAAACAGATTCATCGACATTCTTGGCGGATTGTATGTAAGGAGCTGAGCATAAAGTACGGCACGGTGTTTGTGTCAATAGGATATCCCGAAAAGGGAAAGCGCGAAATTTTTTCTCGGAAAAACCCCTTGCATTAGATTTTACCATGTGGTAATATCTCCGTTGTTCGAGGCTTGTTTGAGCCTCAATGGGAGGATTCCCGAGTGGCCAAAGGGGGCAGACTGTAAATCTGTTAGCGATGCTTTCGAAGGTTCAAATCCTTCTCCTCCCACTTTAAGGAGTGAAAAGCCTTCGCCGCGAAAGCGGTGAAGGCTTTTTAAATCCACTAGAAAGAAGGTTTTATAAATGTTAAATCTCGCAGATGCCGAAAAAATCATGCGTAAGTACAACAAGGAGGACTTTCATATTCTGCACGGGCAGACTGTGTCCGGAGTGATGGGGCATTTTGCCAAAAAGCACGACCCGCCGCAAGAGGAATACTGGCGCGTGGTAGGAATGCTTCACGATACGGACTTCGAGCTTCACCCGGAGGCGCATTGTGTGGCGGGTATTGAACTTTTAAAATCCGAGGGGGTGCCGGAAGATATTATTAAATCGGCGTTGAGCCACGGATGGGGGCTGACGGACACACCATACGAGCCGCAGCATATCATGGAGAAAATCCTTTACGCCGTGGACGAGCTTACCGGCCTGATTTGGGCGACGGCATTGATGCGCCCCAGCAAAAGCACGTTGGACATGGAGCTTTCCAGTGTGAAGAAGAAATTTAAGGATAAGAAATTCGCGGCGGGGTGCTGCCGGGAGACAATAACCAAGGGCGCGGAAATGCTTGGCTGGACATTGGACGAACTTTTACAAGAAACGCTGGAAGCCATGAAAGAGGTAGAAAAAAATGCGTAATGCCTATGACATTTTAAAGGAACGGGGTTTTATCGCCCAATGCACCCACGAGGACGAGCTGCGGGAGCTGATGGGAAAAGAGTCCGTGACCTTTTATATGGGCTATGACCCCACAGCGGACAGCCTGACGGCGGGGCATTTGCTTACGCTGATGGCTCATGCGCATTTACAAAGGGCGGGACACAGGCTGATTACGCTGATGGGCACAGGCACGGGTATGATAGGCGACCCCAGCGACCGCACGGGAATGCGCCAAGTTGTAACCCGGGAAGTTGTTGACCACAATATAGCCTGTTTTAAGAAGCAATTCGAACGCTTCGTAGAATACGGCGAGGGCAAGGCCATTATGGATGATAACTCTTGGCTGCTGGATTTGAACCTGGTGTCCTTTATGCGGGACTACGGCGTACATTTCTCGGTAAACAGAATGCTGGCAGCGGAGTGCTATAAATCCCGGCTGGCGGACGGTCTGACGGCTTTTGAGTTCACCTATATGCTGCTGCAGGCCTATGATTTCCTCGAGCTGTACCGTCGCTACGGCTGCCGCTTGCAGCTTGGCGGAAACGACCAGTGGTCAAATATTATCGCCGGGGCAGAGCTGATTCGCAAAGCCGAGGGGGTTCAGGCGTATGGCCTGACCTTTAATTTGCTGACCACCGGCGACGGCTCAAAAATGGGCAAGTCAGCCGGCAACGCCATTTGGCTGGACGCGGCGAAGACATCCCCCTACGATTTCTACCAATACTGGCGCAATGTTGACGATGCCACGGTAATAAAAACCCTAAAGCTGCTCACGTTTTTGCCCATGGAGGAAATCATCGCCATGGCCGAATGGGAGGGCTCCCAGCTTAACAAGGCCAAGGAAATTTTGGCATACGAGGTCACAAAAACCGTCCACGGCCAGAAAGAGGCGGAAAAGGCACAAGAGGCCGCAAAAGCCCTGTTCTCCGGCGCGGGCGACATTAAAGACGCGCCCACAACGGATATTTCACGCTCGGAGCTCGCCGGCGGCTTAAATATCATTACGCTGCTGGAAAAAATGAAACTCATCCCCTCCCGGGGCGAAGGCCGACGCCTAATCACCCAAGGAGGAATAAAACTCAACGGCGAAAGCATCACCACCCACGAGCATATAATAAAGGAAGCGGATTTTAGCGATGACGGCCACTTACTAATCGAAAAGGGTAAAAAAATAAAGCACCGCGGACGGCTGATATGATTATAAATAATGCCGACATTGCGACAACGGCGGTAAAGCCCGACCAATTCCCAACAGACGGCCACCCGGAGGTGGCCTTTGTGGGCAAGTCCAACGTGGGCAAATCCTCTTTGATAAACGCCATGCTGGGCCGTAAAAGCCTCGCACGCACAAGCAAGCAGCCCGGCAAAACCCGCACAATCAATTTTTATACCGTGGAGAATAAGCTCTACTTCGTAGACCTGCCGGGCTACGGCTACGCCAGGGTAAGTAAATCCGAGTCGGCAAAATGGGGCGAAATGGTAGAGGGCTATTTGCAAAACCGCCCACCTCTCAAGCGGATTTTCCTACTAATGGACATCCGGCACGAGCCGGGCAAAAACGACCTGATGTTATACGAATGGTTCCAACACTATGAGCTGCCCTTCACAATAATCGCCACCAAGGCTGACAAGCTCACCCGCAGCCAATTGCAAAAGCATCTGGCTATAATCCGCCGCGCTCTGGCCGCGCCCGAGCCTCCCATAGCCTTTTCCAGCGAGACCCGCGACGGCCGCGACGAGCTTTGGGCACTAATTCTGGACACCTGTGGCCTAACTGTGCTATAATAGCTCGCTTTGGGGCAAAGTCCCCATTTCCAAAGGAGGCATCATTATCATGAGCGAGCAGTTGGATAACACCGATAGGCCTGCCGAATCCGCTTTAACAGCGGTTGTGGGTGAGGTATATACGGGGCGGGTATTGAAAATTAAACCCTTTGGCGCAATCGTGTCTTTACCGGGAAGCGCACCAGGGCTGGTACACATTTCGCAAATCGCCAACGGCTTCATCCAAAGCGTAAGCGATGTCCTTTCCATAGGTGATGAGGTAGATGTTCGCGTGGTATCCAACGACCCGGCCAGCGGCAAAATTTCCCTGTCCATGAAAGACGTGCCCCAGTCCCACGAGATGTTCGATGATGAGGACGACGACGGTTATGGCTATCGTTATGACCCGCCTCCCGTAATTTCCGCTGCCCAAGCCGCCAACTTCGAAGAAAAGTTCAAATCTTGGCAGAAACTCTCCAACGAACGCATCGCCGGCATTAACCGCCGTAATAAAAGAAACAAGAGACGATAAAATATAAAAAAATCCGTCAAGCCATATTCGGTTTGACGGATTTTTTATTTCAGCTGCTGAGCAGATTTGAACTGCCGACTTCCTCCTTACCAAGGAGGTACTCTACCCCTGAGTTACAGCAGCACTTATTCAACAGGCGGAAGATTAGCATATTTACATAAAGCATGTCAAGGGTATATTAAAATCTGGAATCCTCCGCAGCGATTTGGTATTGGGCCAAAGCGTATTTTTCCATGTATCGCTGAACTCGGGGCACATAGGCCATTGTTTCCCTAAAGGGAGGAATCCCTCCGTGGCGTCTGACATTTCCCTGTCCTGCGTTGTAGGCCGCCAGAGCCAGGCTCAAATCATTATCAAACATATCCAGCAAGCTTCGCAGATATCTGGTGCCACCGTCGATGTTCTGCCGGATGTCAAAGGGGTCAGTTACACCAAGAGACGCGGCCGTCCCGGGCATAAGCTGCATCAGCCCCATGGCACCGGCATGGGAAACCGCATCATGACGGTAGCTGCTTTCCACCCGGATAACCGCACGCACAAGATTGGGGTCAAGATTGTGCCGCAGCGCGGCGGCTTCTATTTCCAGCTCAATAGCCTGACGCAATTGAGCGTCAACCTGGCCGCCCTCTGTTAAATAATCCACAATCGCGCTGAAGGGTACCGCAGAATTGGAACTGGCCGCAGATGATACCGCGCCCCGTGGGGAGTTATTGGCGGCAACATCAGCCACCGCGCGGGAGGCTTCCGCCGCGCTGGCAGGCCTGCGGCTGTTTAATATTTGATTTTTTAGTGAATGGCCGCCGGGAAGACGGTCCAATATATTGTTCATTATTTCATTGTGAAGAGCCATTGGATTAAACATATGTACCGCACCCCCTACATTTATTGCGTTTCGCCATTGTACACGAGATTTTCCACAAAATCAACACTTTTGTTGATAACTTCCCCTAATTTTGGTATCATGGACAAAGTCTAAGAATGGAGTTATACACATGATGTGGATATCTATGTGGATAACTGCCCCGTTTAATTGGAGGACATCCCATGGATATTAATGCCGTATGGCAAAACGCGCTGCCGATTTTGGAAAATACCCTTTCCCAGGTAATGTACGATTCAATAATGAAGCACATTACCCCGGTGTCCTATGAAAACGGGATTCTTACTCTCAAAACCCACGACGATTTTCATAAGCCTACTATTTTAAACCGTTATATTCATGATATGACCCGCGCCGTACGTTCCCATACGGATGAGGACGTTGACCTGTTTATAATCTCACCAGAAGACCTTAACGAATCTAAGGTTAAGCGTTTTTCTAAGCACAACTACGAAAAAACCAATTTGCGCCAAAGATATACCTTTGAAACCTTTGTGCCCGGCAAGTGCAACGAGCTGGCCTACGCAGCTGCACGTGCCGTTGCCGAAACTCCCGGCGAGGCCGAGGGCTACAACCCGTTGTTTTTATACGGCGGTGTCGGCTTGGGAAAAACCCATTTAATTCACGCAATCGGAAACCAAGTTCTGTCTTTGCACCCGAATCTAAAGGTCATGTATATTTCCAGCGAGACCTTTACCAACGAATTCATAACCGCCATTCGTGAAAAAACAACTCCCGATTTTAAAAATAAATACCGCACTGTAGATGTCCTCCTTATAGACGATGTCCAGTTTTTGGCGGGAAAAATCGAAACCCAGGAAGAAATGTTCCATACCTTTAATACCCTTCACAGCGCGCGAAAGCAAATCGTAATCACCAGCGACGTACCCCCCCGGGAGCTCCGGGAGCTTGAGAACCGCCTGACCTCACGCTTCGCCTCCGGCCTTACCGCCGACGTCACTATTCCAGACTATGAAACCCGCACCGCCATCCTGGAGAAAAAGCTCTTTTTGGAAAATCAGGACTTCCCTCAAACCGTCAAGGAATTCATTATACGCAACATAGTTTCAAACATCCGCGACATGGAGGGCGCGCTAAACAAGGTAATGGCCTACGCCCGCTTCACTAATGTGCCCATCACCCTCGAGCTTGCCCAGCAAGCCCTCAAGGACCAGTTAATCTCCCTTGAAAAGCCCGATATCACTATGCTCTATATCCAAGAAGTCGTCGCCCTACATTTTAAAATTTCACGGGAAGACCTAAACAGCCGCAAGCGTACCCAAACCATAGTCCTCCCGCGCCAAATCGCCATGTACTTATGCCGCAAGCTAATGGACGTATCCCTTCCGGACGTAGGAAAATTCTTCGGCGGCCGCGACCACACCACTGTCATTCATTCCTGTGCAAAAATCACGGGTGAGCTGGAAACCGATGAAAAGTTAAAATTAACCGTGGAGGATTTGGAAATCCGAATCAAATGTGAATAAAAGCCTGTGGATTATAATGTGAAAAAAATGTGAATAAGTATGCCAAAAAAAAACCTCTGTGGATTAAGTGGATAATTTATCAAAAAATCAACAGCAATTCAACAGCTTTCCCCACATGAATAATTCAGCAGTAACGCAAGGTAAAACAGGTTTTCCACGGTATTCACACCCCCTACTACTGCTACTACTATTAAATAATAATAAATACATGCTCCAAAAAAGGAGATTGATAAAATGAATCTGATTTGTGACAAGCAGCAATTGCAAGAGGCCTTGATACTTGTTAGTAGGGCTGTAGCAATGCGCACAACAATGCCTATTCTTGAATGTGTGCTTCTTACGGCATATGAGAATGGTGTTTTGACCTTAAGCGCGTGCGATAAGGATTTGACCATAGACGTGGCGGAGGTTCCGGCGCAGGTTGACGAGCCCGGGAGCATCGCGCTGGACGCCAAGTTGTTTACAGAGGTCGTACGTAAGCTTTCCGGTGAGGCAGTGGCCATTGAAACGGACGAGAAAAATAACGCCATCTGTAAAAGCGGGCGTTCCCGTTTGCAGATAGCCGGACAGCCTGCCGATGAGTTTCCGGTGATTCCGGAGAATGAGCTGAACAATGTGACTCATCGGTATACCGTTAAATCCAATGTACTAAAGGATATGATTCGGCAAACGATTTTTTCCGTGGCGGTGGACCAGAGTAAATTGATTCTTACGGGGGAATTGATGGAGATTACTAATAATGTTTTGCAAATGGTGGCTATAGATATGTTTCGGATTTCGTATCGGATGGAAACTCTTCCCGAGGGAACACCCGATGCTAAAGCCGTTGTGCCGGGCAAGGCGTTAAGCGAGCTAAGCCGTATTCTGCCCTCGGAGGAAGAAGAGGAGGTCAGCTTCTTTTTTACGGAGAACAGAGCTGTGTTTGAAGCGAGTGGCTTCCGGCTGGTGTCGAGCTTGCTGGTTGGAGATTTTATCCGGTATGACCAGATTCACAACGAGGATTTTACAACGATGGTAATAGTAGACCGTGCCGCGCTTTTAGGCGCGTTTGAGCGGGCGGTGCTTCTGGCCGTGGAAAACCGGATGCTGCCTATAAAAATGGACATTCAGGACGATGATTTAACAATAACCGCCCAATCCGACCGCGGCCAAGTCGAAGACGGTGTCCCCTGCCAAACCGAGGGTAAGGATTTAACAATATATTTTAATCCCAAATATTTTATTGAAGCCCTTCGTGTCATAGACGAGGAACAGGTTGTGCTTAAATTCAACACGGTTTTGAGCCCCTGCACAATAAAGGGTATGGACGCAGCCGGGCATAAATATCTAGTAGTGCCTTTGCGGCCGCCGAGCTAGATGCATATAAAAACCCTATCCGCCACAGGATACCGCAACCTAAATGTATCCAAGCAGGAGTTACTACCCGGAATAAATATCCTATACGGTAACAATGCCCAGGGTAAAACGAATTTTTTGGAAGCGATGTACTTTTGCGCATTCGGAAGGTCCCTTCGTGCCCGCGCCGACGCCGAGCTAATCAATTGGGACGAAAACTCAGCTCATATTCGTTTGGAGCTGGAACGTAGCGGAATTCCGTACACTCTGGATGCCTTTCTGGAGAACAGGGGAAAAAAAACCGTAAAAAGCATCTCCATGGATAAAGTGCCCATTCGCCATATGAAAGACCTTTTTGGCCGTCTGCTGCTGGTGATGTTTTCCCCGGAAGACCTGCGCCTAATTAAAGCCGGCCCGTCGGAACGCCGCCGCTTTATGGATATGGAAATCTGCCAGCTTTCCCCGGTTTATTACAGTGATTTAAGGGAATATCACCGTGCCCTTAAGCAGCGCAACGCCTTGTTAAAAACCAAGCCCAATAAAGCTTCATTGGAAATATGGGATGAGCAATTGGTAAAATACGGCCGGCGTGTAATAAAAACCCGTCAGGCCTTTGTAAACCGAATCACAGCAATTGCGTCGGGCATCCACAAAAAAATCACTCAAGGCGCGGAAGAGCTGCAATTATTTTATAAGCCCGGCATATCCGCCTCCGCTTTTGCCGAAACTTTAGCCAAGTCCCATGAGCGCGACATATACCGGGGCACGACCTGCGAGGGCATCCACACAGACGATATCGACTTCACCATAAACGGCATAAGCGCGCGTCATTTTGGCTCCCAGGGCCAGCAGCGCACCGCCGCCCTTTCCTCCAAGCTGGCTGAAATTTCAATAATTGAGCAAAGCACAGGCGAAACCCCTATTTTGCTTTTAGACGATGTTTTATCCGAGCTGGATGGCTTCCGTCAAAAATTTTTATTGAGTGAAATAGAAGGGCTTCAAACAATAATAACCTGCACAGGCATTGAAGATGTGCTAAAGAATAATACTGCAAATATATTGCATGTTAATAAAGGAGTATTTAAATGACAGACAAACAATTTTTACCGGAATATAACGCAGATAATATACAGGTGCTGGAGGGTTTAGAGTCTGTTCGCAAGCGTCCGGGCATGTACATTGGCTCTACGGCGGCCAAGGGCCTGCATCATTTGGTGTATGAAATTGTTGACAATGCCGTGGACGAGGCTCTAATGGACGCCTGTGATGAAATAATGGTGAAGATTCACCCGGATAATTCCATTTCTGTATTGGACAACGGACGCGGTATCCCAGTGGGAATTCAATCGCAAACGGGGCTTCCCGCTGTGGAGGTTATTTTCACGGTGCTTCACGCAGGGGGGAAATTCGGCAGTGGCGGATATAAAGTCTCGGGCGGGCTTCATGGTGTGGGTGCGTCTGTTGTAAACGCGCTTTCGGAATGGCTTCATGTGCGTGTCTTCACCGAAGGGAAAATTTATGAATTAAAATTCTCTCGTGGGGACAAGATTTCCGAATTGCAAATAGTGGGCGATACCGATAAATCAGGAACCTTTGTGCATTTTAAGCCCGACGCGGAAATGTTTGAAGAACTGGAATACTCCTTTGACACGCTAAAGCAACGTTTGCAAGAAATGTCCTTTCTTACCAAGGGCCTAAAAATAGAGCTTATTGACGAGCGTGTTGACCCCTTCCGCACCCGTTCATATTGTTATGACGGCGGCATCAAGGAATTTGTTAAATTTGTAAACAAAAACAAAGACCCCTTGGTTGACGAAATTTTCTATTGCGAGGTTAAGCACGAAAATATTCTGGTGGAAATATCCATGCAGCACACCGATGGTTTTCAGGAGAATATTTACTCCTTTGCAAACAATATCAATACAACAGATGGCGGAACTCATTTGACAGGATTCCGCGCCGCATTAACCAAAACGATTAATGATTACGGGCGCAAGTTTAATCTGCTGAAAGAGGCTGACAAGAATCTTTCCAGCGAAGACGTCCGCGAGGGGCTTACTGCCGTATTAAGCATCAAAATAGAAGACCCCCAATTTGAAAGCCAGACAAAAGTAAAACTGAATAACAGTGAAGCCCGGACAGCCGTGGAACATGTGCTTTCCGAACATTTGGTATATTTCTTGGAAGAGCATCCCGCTGTGGGCAAGGCCATTATCGAAAAGAGCCTGTTGGCGGCCCGTGCCCGGGAAGCCGCAAGAAAAGCCCGGGAATTGGTGCGCCGCAAATCCGTTCTGGAGGGGGGGCGTTTGCCGGGTAAATTGGCCGACTGCTCCGAAAAAGACCCGGCCCTATGCGAAATTTTCCTGGTGGAGGGTGATTCCGCCGGAGGCAGCGCGAAGCTTGCCCGCACACCCAAAACGCAAGCCATTCTGCCGTTGCGCGGAAAAATCATGAATGTGGAAAAAGCCCGCCTTGATAAAATCCTTGGCAGCGAAATAATCACATCCATGATTACGGCTTTTGGCACAGGCATCCACGAGGACTTCGATGTGGAAAAGCTGCGTTATCACAAAATCGTAATCATGACCGACGCCGACGTGGATGGCTCCCATATTCGTACTTTGCTTTTGACTTTTATGTACCGCTTTATGCCGGATTTAATCGACAGCGGTTATGTATATATTGCCCAGCCGCCTTTGTACAAAGTCGAGAAAGCCAAAAACGAATACTACGCTTATTCCGACGACGAGCTGCGTAATATTCTGGCAGAGATAGGCCGGGAGGGAATCAAACCCATTCAACGCTACAAAGGTTTGGGAGAAATGGATGCCGACCAGCTTTGGGAAACCACCATGGACCCGGAAAAACGAATCCTTCTACAAGTCACCCTTGACGACGCCATCGCCGCAGATTTAATCTTCACTCAGCTGATGGGCGACAAGGTCGAACCCCGCCGCGAATTTATTCAGGAATTCGCCAGTCAGGTTCAGAATTTGGATGTGTAGCGTTTTATGTCTAATTTTGTAATTTTCCTTCAATTTCACTTATGATTAAATGCGATTTATGAAATTCTAAAACAAACCCGAGATGCGTAGGTAGCCACAGCCTCGCGGGTTTGTTACATAGTAAGGTTCTGTTGAACAGCATAAAAACAGTCAAGGCCGTCGAGTGCCGTGTGTGCATAATATAGCGTTTTCAGTTAAAAACAGTAAAGTCGAGCGCGTGCCGGGACTGTTTCTCATTGAATTCACTATAGATACTAATTCCGCTCAAAATAAGCGAAGAATATATCTCTATTCCAACGATAAATAGCTGTCAAGTGTAACACTGTTTCTTCTGACCAAATATACCCACTTTCCCAAGAAACAAATCGCCAACCGTCGTTTGGTGTAGCAGTCAAGGTTAAGGGTGCGTTTTCGTCATGTAACCCCGTCCCTGTTACAACGCCACCTTCTGGTGGATAAGCATAGGCTCTAATGTTAACTTGTACGGTTTGAGGCGTAGGTGTAGATGTGATTTCCTATCCTAGATTTTCAATCATGCGCAATGCTATGATTAACGCCTGTTCGCGTGTGGCTTGTGCGTAGCCCCGTGCTTGTTGCTCGTTTGTTACCGCACGAGGGGAGAACATATTGTTTCCCGTGCCCAGAATTATCCCGTTGGCGGCCATAAAGTACACGCTTTCCCTAGCCCAGCCGGAAATATTGCCATCATCGGCAAATTGTGCCGGCCAAGCAAATTGCAGCGGATGGTCGGCGTCTGTAGCAAATGTCCACCCGGGAATCGTAGCCCGCTTGAACGCCCGTGTTAGCGCGGTGGCGGCCATTTCGCGGTTAAGCAGCGTATGCGGGTCGAAGTGGGTGCTGGAAATCCCAACCATCAGTCCCGTATTAAAAGCCCTAAGCACATACTGGTCTCGTGTGTCTACGAAGGGGTCTGTTATTGCGGGAAGGGCCGGGATATTCGAGAGCTGCTCGAAGGTTCTGACAATAACCCCCGCGAACTCGGCCCGGGTGATGGGGTTTCGTAAATCAACACTGGGGTCTTGAAGCGTTTCGGGAATAAGGTTTAGTGTTGCGGCGCGTTCCAATTCCGGGGCCGCCCAAGATGAATGCGGGTTTCGGACGGAGGAGGTCTGTGCGGGGCCCGGTGCAGGCACTGGAGTAGGTGCGGGTGTTGCTTGTGCAAACAGTGCTTGTAGGGTTCTGTTTGTCGTGGCGTTAAAATTAAATGTCGCGCTTGTGCTGACCCTGTTGCCGCCCTCGTACCAGCCGGAAAATGTCCATCCGCTGTTTGCCGTGGCACGCAGTGAAACAGATGTGCCTTGGTCGAAAGTGCCGCCGCCGGTTACGCTGCCTCCGTTTGGCGGGTTGGCTGTAGCAGTTATGGTATGGTGTTGTTGTTGTATGAAAACGGCTTGTATAGAGTTGGATTGTGTGGCAATAAAACTAAATGTCGGGTTGGTGCTGACCAACGAAGGATTAAACCAGTCTTCAAACCAGCCGTCAAAAACCCAGCCGCTATTTGCCGTGGCACGGAGAGTTACAGTTGAATTTAGTTGAACATACGTACCAGACCAGTCTTGCGCATCAGCCACGCCGCCGCTTGGAGTTTTTGATACCGTGCCCCCATTTGCCGGCCATGCCCTTGATTCAATCCACACCATTTGCACTTGCGTAAACCGCGCTTGTAGGGTTCTGTTTGCTGTGGCGTTAAAATTAAATGTCGCGCTTGTGCTGACCCTGTTGCCGCCCTCGTACCAGCCGGAAAATGTCCATCCGCTGTTTGCCGTGGCACGGAGTGAAACAGATGCGCCTTGGTTGAACGTGCCGCCACCGGTTACGCTACCTCCGTTTGAGGGTGAAGCAGATGGAGTGATTGTGAATTGAGCAGGCGGGGCTGGTGTTGGTTGCCCACCTCTACTGAAAAGGGCTTCACCAAACCCAAATCTACCGCTACTTCTTTCAATCATTATTCTGACCCTTTGTGTGCCCAGAGGAATAGTCACATCTACTTGGATAGGGCTGTCCCCTGGGTTTTGTTCAAACGCGCTCAAAAGAGCACCGTCACCAGTTATAATCAGTGCACCACTTCCGTCAATAATTTGACCGAAAACACCCGTCAATCTTGTAAAGCCATGGGCGGTAATATTGTAAGTAATATATGAATTCCAAGTGCCATGAGGACTATTGGCTATGCCTCTAAAGTAAGTTACGCCCCCCATAGCGAACGAGCCATCGCCAGGAAATACATCCGTGTTAGTATTAGTCCCTGCGGCATGGCGTATATCACTTTCTACAAAGGCACTTCCCGAAGCTGGACGTGGGTGAGTTGGAGCGCGGGTAGCTATGCCGCCTACCTCAAAAGCAGCATCTCCAAACCCAAATCTACCGCTGCTCCGTTCTATCATTATTCTAATTCTTTGTGTCCCCACAGGAATATCCACATCTATTTGAATTGGTGTATCCCCCGGATTTTGCTCAAACGCACCCAAAAGTGCGCCGTCACCGGATATAATCAGTGCGCCGCCACCATCGGTTATTTGCCCGAAAACACCTGTCAACCGTGTAAAGCCGCGCCCGTCAATGATGTAAGTAATAATTGAATTCCAAGTGCCATGAGGACTATTGGCTATGCCTCTAAAGTAAGTTACGCCCCCCATAGCGAACGAGCCACCGCCAGGAAATACATCCGTGTTAGTATTAGTCCCTGCGGCATGGCGTATATCACTTTCCAAATAATAGGTGCTTCCAGCGGCTTCCGCCGCAACAGGGGGTGTCACCAACACTAGCCCAAACACCATCAAAAATACCAGCACGAGGCTGATGTACTTCTTTTCATTTTTTTTCATGTTATTTTTCCTCCTTTTCCTATGCTTATGAAAGGCTTTGGCGCAAGCCTTAACTGCCACAATACATGCCATGTAACACAATCCCTAGTGTGTTGCCTTGTCAAAAGTGTTGATATTTGGGCAATAAAAAAACGAAGATGCGGGTCATCTTCGCCAGAACCAAAAAAGGGGCACTGCTATTTCCTGATTTTTAGGGGATTTAAAAAGCCCATGAAACACACTAGGGAGTATGTTACATGGACAAAAGCATTCATATTAAAGGAGGTTTACCTAATGTCACTAACCGAGCCAA
Organism: Defluviitaleaceae bacterium; assembly: GCA_009788085.1. Classification (GTDB taxonomy): domain Bacteria; phylum Bacillota; class Clostridia; order Lachnospirales; family WQUN01; genus WRAH01. The sequence continues at coordinate 6,652 of WQSB01000022.1, read as the reverse complement.
TCCGTTGCAGAAAGCAAGTTCGCCTGTTCATCGCTTACTACCGGAGTCTGGGCCAGATTCGGAATTACGTGCTGGCTACGTTGTGCATTCACACTGCGTTACGCATCAGCGACATTTTGTCCATATCTTGCGACGGCGTGTATGATTTTGAAAACAACCGTGTACGCGAAACCTTTACCATCACGGAGAAGAAAACCAAAAAGAGCAAAACCATCGCACTGAACAAAAGCGTTATCACAGCATTGGAAGCTTATTTGCCAAGTGCCGTGCCGGGCAGTCCTCTCATTTTAAACAATCAGACAGGGAAAGCCATTAGCCGAATTCAGGCGTATCGCATAATCCGTGCCGCCGCCGAGACTCTTAATTTTTCTCAACGGGTTTCCTGTCATTCCCTCCGTAAGACCTTCGGCTACCATGCCTGGAAAGACGGAGTTTCCCCGGCTGTAATCATGGAAATTTACAATCACAGTTCATTTGCCGTAACGCGACGGTATCTCGGGGTCAGCCAAGACGATAAAAACGGTGTTTACCTTGGCATGGTGTTTTAAATCTGGGGCATGGTGTTTTAAATCTGGTTAATCAAGCTACTAAATCTTTCTTGGTGTAACCTGTGGCCTCAAAAGGAGTCTACCAATACAATTCGTGAAAGTCAATGAAATTCTCAATTCGTGTTATTTGGATGTGTAGAGATATAACAAAGGATTGTCGTACCCACATTTTCCGTGCTTTCCAAAACAATTTTACCGCCGTGATGCTCGGTGATATGCTTCACAATCGAAAGCCCAAGTCCCGTGCCGCCTGTTTTTTTCGAGCGGGAGCTGTCCACGCGGTAAAACCTCTCAAATACACGGGGGTGATGCTCCTTTGGAATACCGATGCCTGTATCGGTTACGGATATTTTGCACCATCCGCTTTCTTGGCACAGGCCGAGGGTGACGCTGCCGCCCTCCTTGTTGTATTTGATTCCATTGTCAACCAGGTTATACATGAGCTCATCCAGCAGACGGTTATCGGCTTTTACTTGGAAGGGCTGCCCTTCAAGCTTAAGTGTTACAGCCCTTTCCGCGGCTTTGTCCTGTAAGGCGTTTATGACCGATTTTGCAAGCTCATAAATATCAAAGGCGGTAAAGCACTCTTCTATTTTGCTTTCGTCAAAGGCCGACAGCCGGATTATATCGTCAATAATATTTATCAGGCGTTTGGTATGCCCTAAAAGCTTATCCGTGAAAGCGGGTATATCATCAGTTTTAACCATGCCGTTGGACATCATCTCTGACAATGCGGAGATAGTTGTAAGCGGCGTTTTTAATTCGTGGGATACATTGGCGGTAAATTCTCTGCGCTGTGTTTCGGCCTTAAACTGCTCGGTTGTATCCAAAAAGAAAATAATTGCCCCGCTACGGCTATCATTGGTTGCGGGGTTGAGAAATACATTGTAAATCCTTTCATTTCTTGCAAAGGATATTTCCAAATGCGCCCCTTCGAGGCACTCCTTAACAGCTTTCATAAATTCCGGGTCGCGGTAAATATGCTGTATGCTCTTTTGCTCAATATCCACGGAAATATCAAAAATGTCCAGCGCGCTCTTATTGGCGGTCATTACCAGACCTTTTTCATCCAGTATAATCAAACCCTCGCGCATGTTTGAGATTACAGCCTCGATGGTTTCCGCGCGGTCTCTTAGTGTTGTCAGCTGCTCCGCGAGGTCTTGCTTGTGCCGGTCGATTTTTTCGATGTAAGGCCACAATTCCTCGTACAGCGGTTCACTTTGAGCAAAGCCTTCAAAATCAACCTCGGTGAGGGGCTTGATAATTTTTTGCGTCAAGCGGCGGGCGATAAAATGCGCCAAAACTAAAATAATAACAGTGATTGCGGCAAGAACAGGAAATCCGGGCGAAAGCACCCCCATGAGTACAGTGCAAATTAATATCAATCCCGCGAAGTTTAAAAAAATGCGTTTTTGCACAACTATTCCCCTAGCTTATAACCAACATTACGGATGGTTTTTATTAAACTGCCTGCCTCCCCGAGCTTCTGCCGTAATGATTTTATATGCATGTCCAAGGTGCGGCTTTCGCCCTCGAAGTCATACCCCCAAATAGTTTCCAAAATTTTATCCCTGTTTAAAACGATGTCCGCGTTTATGAGAAAATAATGCAATAATTCATACTCCTTAAAGGTCAGTGTTATTGCCGCGCCGTTTACGGCCACGGAACGCCGGGCGGGGCTCATTTGTATGCTCTGAAACGTAATTTCTTGCTGTGTGGATAAATTGCTGCGGCGCAGCAGGGCTTTGATTCGTGAAATAAGCTCCATGACACCAAAGGGCTTGGTCAGGTAGTCGTCCGCACCCAAATCCAGCCCCTTCACCTTGTCGGTCTCACTGCTTTTTGCGGTAAGTATAATGATAGGTAATGTTTTATACTTTTGCCGCAGCTTTTTCAAAATAGTCAGGCCGTCATCACCCGGCAGCATAATATCCAGCAAAACTAAATCCGGCGGTACCGCTTCTTTGTTTTCCAACGCCGCAAAGAAACCGCCGCCGCTCTCAAAACCACGCGCTTCAAAACCGGCGGTGCTTAAGGCGTATAAGACTATCTCGCGTATATCCTCGTCGTCTTCCACTATCCAAATTTGTTGCATGAAATCATCCTTTTTTTGTTTTTCGCCCGCGTATCGAAAACACCACCCATTTTGCGATATTGCGGGCATGGTCGCCAATGCGCTCGAAATACTTTGCAATCATCAGCAAATCTATTGCCTGCTCGCAGTTTGAGTCGGCGGCCCGAATCAATTCTATTAATTCAAATTTTACCCTGTCAAAAAGGTCGTCAACCACGTCGTCGTATTTTATTACGGCTTTTGCAAGCTGCAAATCCTTTTTTACATAAGCGTCGATGCTTTCCGTAACCATTTTAATAGTGGCCTCTCCCATTTGGGAGATGTGCTCCAGCTTTTTTATATAGGGCGCGCCGCCCATCATGACTATTATTTCGGAAATATCGGCGGCTTGGTCGCCAATGCGCTCCATGTCGGTAATCATTTTTAAGGCAGCCGAAATCGTCCGCAAATCCTTTGCCACAGGCTGCTGCTGCAAAAGAAGCTTCAGGCATAACGCCTCAATGTCTTTTTCTTGACGGTCAATATATTTTTCTTCCTCCATTACTTTTTTCGCAAGCTCAACATCCTGCTCTTTTAGAGCTTGGGACGCTTGTGTTATTGCTTTTTCAATCATCGCGCCCATTTCAATAAGCATGTCGTTTAACTCTGCCAATTGAATATCAAATCTGCGCATTATCCAAACCTCCCCGTTATATAATCCTCGCAGCGTTTATCCTTTGGTACGGAAAAAATACGCTCGGTTTTGCCGTATTCAACTAACTCGCCCAATAAGAAAAAGCCTGTTCTGTCGGATATTCTTGTAGCCTGCTGCATATTGTGGGTTACGATGACTATAGTATAGCTGTCCTTTAGCTTAATAACCAATTCCTCGATTTTGGCGGTGGAGATTGGGTCCAGCGCAGAGGTCGGCTCGTCCATCAGCAACACGTCCGGCTGAACCGACAAGGCGCGGGCTATGCAAAGACGCTGCTGCTGCCCGCCGGAAAGGCTTAACGCGCTCTTTTTTAGCCTATCCTTTACCTCGTCCCAAATGGCGGCGTCACACAAGGATTTTTCCACGATTTCATTCAGCCTAAACTTTGACTTAATGCCATGGGTGCGGGGGCCGTAAGCCACATTGTCAAAAACACTCATCGGGAAGGGGTTGGGCTTTTGAAAAACCATGCCCACCCGCTTTCTAAGCATGTTCACATCAATATTGCCATGTATGCTTTCATTGTCAAGCAAAATATCCCCGGTGATTCTGCACCCTTCAATAAGGTCGTTCATGCGGTTTAGGCTCTTAATCAAGGTTGACTTTCCGCAGCCCGAAGGGCCTATAAAGGCCGTTATGAAATTCGCGGGTATTTCCATGTTAATATTTTTTAACGCTTGAAAGTCGCTGTACCATAAATTAACATCTTTTAATGAAAATTTGCTCACCTTTTCCATAAGTATCTCCTCCCCTGCTATGATGCTTTTACAAACCGCGCAATCCACGACGACAGCGCGTTTATCAAAATTACGACAAGAAGCAGTACGGCCGCCGTGGCGTGGGCTTCGCCGGGATGCGTGCCCTCGTTTGCGAGGGTGTACATATGGGCCGACAAGGTGCGCCCCGAGTCAAACAGATTATTTGGCATACGTGCCACATTACCCAAGGTAAAAATTATGGCCGCCGTCTCGCCGATAATCCGCCCTATAGCAAGTATTATACCCGCCAGTATGCCGGGCGTAGCCGCGGGAAGCACTATGCGCACAACGGTTCTCAGCCGCCCCGCGCCCAGCCCAAAAGACCCCTCCCTATAGGTATCGGGAACAGCTCTTAGGCTTTCCTCCGTTGCCCGCATAATAAGGGGCAAAATCATAATCGAAACCGTAAACGCCCCCGACATCAGCGACAGTCCCCAGCCAAGAAACACGCCAAAAAATATGAAGCCAAATAGCCCATATACGATTGACGGAATACCCGCCAGAGTTTCTGTTGTGAGGCGTACTATTTTTACAAAGCGGCTGCCCCTTCTTGCGTATTCCACAAGATATATGGCGGAAAATATCCCCAGCGGCACCGCCAGAATCAGCGACAGCCCCACAATCATCAGTGTTCCCATAAGTGCCGGAAATAGAGAGGGGTTTAGCGCAGTGGATTCCAGGGCAAAAAGCGACGGGCTGATATAGGGAACACCGTTAATCAACACATATCCCACAACAAGCGTGAAAACAGCGACAGTTACGCCTATACTCAGCCATGTCAGCAAAAAGAAAATAAAATCAAAGGGTTTTTTACGCTTCACCTAAACACCTTCCTTTTTCTTTAGAATTGCAAACAAGGTATTGATTAGCATTACAAACACAAACAGCACAACCCCCGTGGCAATCAACGCGGGCCTGTGGTCGCCGGGATACGCATAACCCAGCTCCAACACAATATTGGCGGTTAATGTTCTCACGCCTCTTATAAATTCATGAGGCATACGCAGAACAGCCTGATTGCCGGCAACCATTCGCACAGCCATTGTTTCGCCTACGGCTCGTCCGATGCCCAAAATAACGGAGGCCATGACCCCGGACTTGGCGGCGGGCAAAATCACCCGAAAGGTCGCGTGTTCATGGCTTGCCCCCAGAGCCACCGCCCCGTCGTATATCTCGCCGGGCACGGCACGGATGGCACTTTCGGATATAGTGATTATTGTTGGCAGAATCATCATGCCCAGCAAAATCGACGCGGTGAGTATACTGTTTCCGTTGCCTCCAAAGTTTTCCCTCACAAAGGGTACAAGCACCACCATGCCAAAATATCCGTAAACCACGGAGGGAATCCCTGCCAGCAAATTTATCGCGGGTTTAAGTATCTTATACAGCGGAGCCGGGCAGAATTTTGCCATAAACACCGCTGCGAAAATGCCGGTGGGCACGCCAAAAAGAATCGCTCCCGCCGTTACATACAACGAGCCGACAATCATGGGCAGTATGCCAAATCTGGGCGGTGTCCAGTCAGGCTGCCAATCCGTGCCGGTCAGAAAATTAAAAATGCCTATGTCCCACATCGCGGGCAGGCCCTGCATAAACAGAAATACACAAATCAGCCCCACCGCGGCAATCGCGGCGGAGGCTGATAATGCGAATAAATGCTTTGCTATGCGTTCCTTATTGCGTCTTATTAAAGAAATTAACGAGCGTATTCCCATCTCTCAACCTCTCCAAGGAAAATATTTCTGACTTGTTCAAGCGTCAGTCCTTCGATTGGGTTGCTTGGGTGCGTGATTACCGCAATACCGTCAATGGCTATGGTCAGGGGTGCTATAAACTCAAGCTCGCTTTCCCTAAGGTTGCGGCTGGACATAGCTATATCCGCAAGTCCGTCCCGTACGGCACTGATTCCGTGGCCCGTGCCCGCGCCGTGAATGTCTATTCTGACATTAGGGTTAAGCTCACGGAAAGCTTCGCTGAGATGCCCCATCAGAGAATACAGAGAGGACGAGCCGTTAATTACAATCGAGCCGGTCAATCCGCTTGCAGTATACTGGGGTGCACCCTCGGGCACAAAAGGAACATAACCTCTGCCGGCCACAACCTCCTGCCCTTGGGCGGAAAATATGAAGTCAATAAAATCCTGGGCAAGGGGGCTCAGTCCTTCGTTGATGTTGTATCCAATGATAAACGGACGCTGTATAGCGTATGTACCGTTTAACATGTTCTCAACTGTTGGCTGAACTCCGTTAATGCTTAACACCTTAACCCTGTCGTCCCTCAAAGCCACTCCCGTTGAAGCATAACCTATGGCCAAAGGATTTTCCGCCACGTTGGTCATCATTACGCTGGTGCCGGGGGCTACTACGGCCTCGACTGTGATATTGTCATTGCCTTCGACTGTGATGTCAGCGATTTCAACAAAGGCGACCCGTGTTCCGCTTCCGCCCTCGCGGGTGATGACGGTTATTTCCCCGGATATAGTAGCCGGTGCGGGTGTCGATGGATTTGCCGGTGCGGGAGCCGGTGCAGCTGCCGGCGGGTTTGCGGCTGCGGGAGCCGGTACAGCTGCTGGTGGGTT
>WQSB01000021.1 GCA_009788085.1 Defluviitaleaceae bacterium | reverse complement strand
GAAGCGGCATTTCCGGGTGCAGCTTATCGGCGGGGCGGTTTTGCATCAGGGCCGCATCGCGGAGATGAAAACAGGTGAGGGTAAAACGCAAACCCTTGCGCTTCCGCTGTATCTGAACGCTCTTTCGGGGCATGGCGCGCATCTTGTGACGGTCAACGAGTATCTGGCTGGTTATCATGCGGGGTTGATGGGCGTTATGTATGAATGGCTGGGGCTGACGGTGGGTTGTATTATTCATGACCTAAAACCGGAGGAACGCCGCGCCGCCTATGCCTGCGACATTACCTACGCCACAAACAACGAGCTTGGCTTCGACTATCTGCGGGATAACATGGTGGTGTTCGAGAAAGACAAGGTTCAGCGCGGGTTGCACTATGCCATTATCGACGAGGTTGACTCGATTCTTATAGACGAAGCCCGTACGCCGCTTATAATAAGCGGGCCGAGCGGCAAGTCAACCATGCTTTACAAGGTGGCCGACCAGTTCGCTAAAAATTTGAAAAAAGGCCGTATTGTCAACGAAGAAGAGGCTTTGTCAAATGTAATGCGCCAAGAGCTGATAGAAGAGGGCGATTTCGTTGTGGACGAAAAAAAGAAAGCCGTCTCCCTCACACAGGAGGGCGTAAAAAAAGCCGAACGTTACTTCGCCATTGAGAACCTTTCCGACCCTGATAACACGGAAATTGTGCATTTTATAAACAACGCCCTCAAGGCCAATTATAATATGCATCGAGATATCAACTATGTAAACAAGGACGATGAAATCCTGATTGTGGACGAATTTACGGGGCGTCTGATGCCCGGCCGCCGCTATTCCGACGGGCTGCATCAAGCCATCGAAGCCAAGGAAAACGTAAAAGTCCAGCGCGAGAGCAAGACTCTAGCCACGATTACATTTCAGAATTTCTTCAATAAATATACAAAAAAGGCCGGCACAACGGGAACGGCCATCACCGAGGAAGGGGAATTCCGCGAAATCTACGGCCTCGACGTTGTGGCCGTGCCTACGAACATGCCCATGATTCGCGCCGACAAGGCTGATGTAATCTTCCGCACCGAGGAGGGGAAATACCGTGCCATCGTCCGCGATATCGAAGAGTGCCACGCAAAAGGCCAGCCCGTGTTGGTGGGCACAGTTTCCATTGAAAAATCCGAGCTGGTGAGCGCGTTGCTTAAGCGCAAGGGCATCAAACACGAGGTTCTTAATGCTAAGCACCACGAGCGCGAGGCGGAAATCATCGCTATGGCGGGGCAAATCGGCAATGTCACCATTGCCACAAACATGGCTGGGCGCGGAACGGACATTATGCTGGCCGACGGCGTTACCGCGCTGGGCGGGCTAAAGGTCATCGGTACGGAACGCCATGAGTCCCGCCGCATAGACAATCAGCTGAGGGGACGCTCCGGCCGTCAGGGCGACCCGGGGGAATCTCGGTTCTACATCTCAGCCGAGGATGACCTTTTGCGCCTTTTCGGTGGCGAGCGCATGAAAAAAATAATGTCCTTCGGCGGCCTAAGCGACGACGACGTTTTAGAGCACGGAATGCTTACCAAGGTAATCGAAAACGCCCAGAAGAAAGTCGAGGGCAATAACTTCGGCATTCGTAAGCATCTTTTGCAATACGACAGGGTAATGAACGAGCAGCGCGAAATAATCTACGGCGAGCGCAATAAAGTAATTGCCGGGGCGGATTTGCGCGAAAATATCATGAATATGCTTCGCGGCGTGGTTGGCCGCGCGACCGACACCCATACCGCCGAGGGCGACATCCCCGAGGAGTGGGATATCCCCGCCCTGAATAATGATTTAATGCCCATATTCCACAAACCCGCGCTGGAGCTCACCCGAGACGAGCTAGATAATATAACCAAGGAGCAGATAAAAGACCGACTCTTCGAAATCGGCAAGACTCTTTATGAGAAACGCGAGGCCGAAATCGGCGCGGAGCGTATGCGCGAAGTCGAGCGCGTAATAATGATGCGCTCCATTGACCGCCGATGGATGGACCATATCGACGAAATGGACCAAATGCGGCAGGGCATCAGTCTGCGCTCCTATGCCCAGCGCGACCCGCTGGTGGAGTATAAATTCCTCAGCTTTGATATGTTTGACGAAATGAGCAACAATATCCAGCGCGATACAATTTTGGGCATGTTTAACGTGTCCATAACCTCCGAGCAGCAGCCCCAAATGGAACAGGCCGTCAAAAAAGAAGACCTGCGAACCAACAGCTCCGAAACCGCCGCCGCCGTCAAAAAACCCACCCGCCGCACCGACACAAAGGTAGGTCGCAACGACCCCTGCCCATGCGGCAGCGGTAAGAAATTCAAGCAGTGCTGCGTTAATAAGGAGTGACTTTATGGAACAGCAAGCCGTAAAACGCTACACCGCCGAAGAATTTTTCGCCTTGCCCGACGACGGCATTCAGCGTGAAGTTATCGACGGTATCATTCATATAAAGGTTGAAAGAATTGACCATAGGCCGTTGGGTATGACAGGGGCTTCTCCTGCGCATCAGGCTATTGTGGGCGTGTATACAAAGGCACACCGGCTTTGGTTATCGAAATCCTATCCCCCCACCACAGCCAAGAACGACAGGCTAATCAAAATGGAAAAATACCGTCAAGCGGGCGTGAGGGAATACTGGATAGTTGACCCACTGACCCAGCTTGTTGACATATACTTGCTGTTCGAGGATAAATACACAATAAGAGTATATTCGAACGAAGATACCGCCGTTCCGGTAATGGTGTTGGAAGGTTGTACAATCAACCTAGCGGAAGTTTTTGCGGCGGCGGATGAACTGGAAGCATGAAGAAAGTTTGGTTTTGGGTGGGCATCACAGCAGCATTTACGATATAGTGATTCAAATTATACTTGAGCAAATTTTAAAAGGACGTGAAATATGCTGGCTTTAGAAGAATTGAAGCGCACGCTTGCGCCATATAAAGCGAAGCTAATCGAAATGGGGGATTCACTTTGACTTGGCGAATTCCCGGCAAGAAATAGAAACCCTTGAGGCCCAGACACTTGAAGCAAACTTTTGGAATGACCAAGGGAATTCTCAGGCGGTATTAAAAAAATTGAAGTTGTTAAAGGGCAAAGTAACTTCCTTCGATAAATTGGAAGGTTTATATGAGGACGCCCTAACTTTGGCGGAAATGGGTATTGAGGCGCAAGACAGCAGCATGATTGCCGAGGCTAAAGCAACCGCCGAGGAATTCACGGAGGTATATGACCGTCTGCGTGTTGAAACATTACTTAGTGGAGAATACGATGCCAACAACGCAATCGTGACTTTGCACCCCGGTGCGGGCGGCACAGAATCCTGTGACTGGACGGGAATGCTCTTGCGTATGTACGGAAGATGGGCGGAAAAGCGCGGCTTTACCTTTGAAATTTTGGATTTGCTGGACGGCGAGGAGGCAGGGGTAAAATCCGCCACCTTTCAAATAAGCGGCGAAAACGCCTTTGGCTACCTGCGAAGCGAAAAAGGAATTCACCGGCTGGTGCGAATTTCGCCCTTTGATTCCGGCGGGCGGCGGCATACGTCCTTTGCGTCATGCGATGTCATGCCCGAGCTGGAAGAGGCCACAAGCATTGACATCAATCCCGAAGATTTGAAAGTTGACACATATCGCTCCGGAGGGGCGGGGGGCCAGCACGTAAATAAAACCGAATCAGCCATACGCATTACGCACATTCCGTCGGGAATCATCGTTCAATGCCAAAACGAACGCAGTCAAATCCAAAACCGCGACCGCGCTATGAAAATGCTACAATCCAAGTTGTATCTCAAACAGAAGGAAGAGCATCTGTCAAAGCTTTCGGGCATTCGCGGCGAGACAAAGGACAATGCATGGGGTAGTCAAATCCGCTCCTATGTCTTTCACCCGTACAGTCTCGTAAAAGACCATCGCACCGACGAGGAAACCGGCAATGTGCAAGCCGTGATGGACGGACAAATCGATGCTTTCATGAACGCCTACTTGCTATGGTTGTTGAAATAACCGCCGAAAATGCCGGGCGCAGGCTGGATAAGTTCCTGTTTGCGTATTTTAACAACGTACCGCATTCCTTCATATATAAAATGCTGAGAAAAAAACGCATTAAGCTAAACGGCGGCCGGGCCATGGGTAATGAGTTGCTGCAAGCTGGTGACGAATTGAGATTCTACCTGTCCCCCGAAACCATAGAAAGCAGTCGCAAACCGCGAATTTTCGACCCCGCTCCGCCCCTGACAGATATAATTTTCGAGGACGAGAACTTGCTTGTCGTAAATAAACCTGCGGGGCTTCCCTCTCAAGGGGGAATGAAAGAAAGACCGGCAAGGGCAGACCATCTCTTAGCGCGGATATTGTACTACTTGCAAGAAAAAGGCGGACGTTTCGAGGATTTCACCCCCGCCATATGTAATCGTTTGGACGTAAACACCAGCGGCTTGGTAATCTGCGGTAAAACTCTTCACGCTCTGCAAACCATAAACGCCGCGTTCGCCAATCGTGAAGTTGACAAAGAATATACAGCCATAGTCCATGGTGTCATGGGTAGCCCCGGCGATTCCAAAACGCTGGAGGGTTTTTATCACAAAGACCCGCACAGCAATATAGCCACTATTTTCGATGAAATCGCTTGCGTCCCAAAAGGCGGAGCAACCGGAACCTTGGCCATCACTTCCTATACTGTGCTGGCCACGGCAAAAGACTATACTTTGCTGTCGGTAAAACCGATAACAGGCCGCTCTCATCAAATTCGTGCGCATTTGGCATCCATCGGACATCCATTGGCCGGGGACAAAAAATACGGCGGAAAGCCTACACCCTACGCCCCCGCTCAATTGCTACACTGCCGCCGGATGGAAGCCGCCGACCTGCCCTATGCCGCATCATGGGAAGCACCACTGCCACAGGGCTTGCAAAAATGCCTGCGAGAGTGGTTTGTCTGATGTTAAAGAGCCGGCTTGGATTTTAGAAAGGAATGCAGCAATGAAAAATTTAATTTATTATCCAGGCTTTGATGTGAAAGATGAAAACTGGCTGAAGTTTGCATTACTGTATATAGACGAGCTTAATCCTATCATACCTGTTGACGGGGATGCCCATACCAGCTCAATGACAAAGCATATTCAAAAAACAACAGATTTGATTGTCCCATACCGCCCCGAATACGATGAAGGAGAAGTTGCCGCGAATAAAGCGTTAGACCTATTTGAAAAGCTGCTTAGGAGACCAGAGCGATACATTCCGAATTATAAATACCATTCTAATATAAGAAAAGAGGTGTTTTTGTCAGGCTTCACTGATAAAAGAAATCAAAATTATGTTTTGTTTAATGAAAAGTATTCGTATGTGTTTGAAAGCTATTGCATTGAGCATAATCTGGCGCATCGCAGTCGTCATGGCTTGAATGTATCAGAAGACGTAGCGCATATATACATGAGTTTTTTGGCGGATGAAATAGCAAATAAGAAAGAAAGTGACTCAATAACAGATTCGCCCTTTAATAACAAATTATTGTTAAACAAAACAAAAGAAGAGCACTTGAAAAAAAGAATAAATATAATCAATGAAGGAATTAAATTAGAACTACCCCAGAACATTAAAGACATAGACATAAATAAAATTATCAAATTAAGAGAAAATATTGAGTTTAATGATTTAAGAAAAGTATATATTGATGAAATATCCAATCATTTTGCTGACAACAATTACAAAAAAGGAGAGTGTTATTTAAATAACAAAGCAATAACCGGATATCGTGAAGAAATTCGCAACATTTTCAAAGATACATTTATGCTTGCGACTTCATGTGTAATCATAGGTTTTTTTGGGGTAGAGCTGACGTCTCTGGTAGCATCAACTGCGGTGGCATCACCGACAATTGCAAACATTGCGAGAGAAAGCTTTTCTGCTAATGATAAGGGGAGAGGTATAATAAATTCCATAAAGAGAATAAACAAAAAAAGGTTAGTAAAAAAATATATCGCCAGCTTAAACAATATTTAAAATGGGAGGACTCATATGAAAGCCATAATTCTTTTGGCGGGGTACGCGACCCGCATGTATCCGCTGACCGAGAATCAACCGAAAGCCCTGCTGCTTTTGCGCGGGAAGCCGGTAATCGACTATATTATCGAGCAGATTAACCGCCTGCCAGGATGCATGGGCGAGCAGTTCCGCGACAGCGGAACGACCAGCTCGGACATGACTACGATTTACGCAGTGACAAACAGCCGCTTTTACACGCACTTTTGCGAATGGGCCAAAACTGCACCGACGAAAATTCCCATTGAAGTCCTCGACGACGGCACAACCAATAACGAAAACCGTCGCGGAGCCATCGGTGATATCATTTTCACCATCACGGAAAAGTCCATCGACGAAGATATTTTTATCATTGCAGGCGACAACTACTTTACCTTCGACCTGCGCGAACAGTACGATTTCTTTAAGGAAAAGGGCTGCGACACAATAGCCGCAAAGGAAATAGATGATATCGAACAGCTGAAAGCTTTCGCGGTGGCGGAGCTTGCCCCGGACGGAAAAGTCCTGTCCCTCGAGGAGAAGCCCGCCCAGCCAAAGTCCAACACGGCAATTTTTGCGTCGTATTTCTATAAAAAAGAGACCCTGCCGCTTTTTCACGAATATATTTCACAGGGCAATCCGTCCGACGCACCGGGATTTTTTCCTCAATGGCTGCATAAAAACCACGACGTATACGCCTATAAAATGAATGGCGAATGCTATGACATAGGCACAATCGAAATGTACGAAAAAATGAACCGGGAGGGGTAAGATATGTCTACAAAATACATTTTCATGACGGGAGGGGTATGCTCTGGGCTGGGAAAGGGCATTACTGCGGCGGCCTTGGGGCGGCTGTTAAAAGCACGGGGATACAAGGTGACGATTCAAAAGTTTGACCCGTATATCAATCAATACCCGGGCTTGCTTAGCCCGTATCAGCATGGGGAAGTTTATGTTACCGAAGACGGCGCGGAGGTTGACCTTGACTTGGGCCATTACGAGCGGTTTATCGACGAGAACCTAAGCGCGGCCAATAGCGTTTCCGCCGGGAAGATTTACGCGGAGGTTTTGAACAAGGAAGTCAACCGGGCATATGGCGGCAACACGATTCAGGTAATCCCGCATATCACCGACGCCATAAAAGAGCGTGTATACCGCGCCGGGCAGAATGCCCAATCGGATATAATTATTTCCGAAATCGGAGGCACGGTGGGCGACATCGAAAGCCTACCATTCCTTGAGGCCATCCGCCAGACCCAACACGACGTGGGTTATCAAAACGTGATGTACATTCATGTGACCTTGGTTCCGTACTTGGATTTTGCGGAGGAAATGAAAACCAAACCGACCCAGCACTCGGTAAAGGATTTGCTGGAGCTGGGCATCAAGCCCGACGCGCTGGTGTGCCGCACGGAAAAGCCCATCCCCGACGAAATCCGCGAGAAGCTTGCGAAATTCTGTCATGTGGATAAGTCCAACGTAATCGAAAACATAGACGTGTGCTGTCTGTACGAGGTGCCGCTGTTGCTGGAGGAGGAACGCTTTGCGGAAGTGGTCTGTCGCCGCCTTAATCTCGACCCGCCCCCGCCGGACCTTTCCGAGTGGAAAAGCCTGACCGACAAATTCCGTGGCCTCAAGGACGAGCTGACCATCGGCCTCGTGGGCAAATACACCGAGTTTCACGACGCCTATTTGAGCGTGGTCGAGGCTATGAAGCACGCGGGAATCATCTATAATCACAAAATCGAAATCAAATGGGTACACGCGGAAGAACTAAACGACAACAACGCCGCCGAGTATTTAGGCGGCTTGGGCGGCATAATCATGCCCGGAGGATACGGTGACCGGGGAATTCCGGGGCTAATCAGCGCGGTGTGCTACGCCCGGGAAAATAAAATCCCGTTTTTGGGAATTGGATTGGGAATGCACTGCGCCCTAATTGAGTTTGCCCGCAACGTAATGAACCGCCCCGAAGCCGACACCATCGAGTTTAACCCGGACACATCCATGCCCATCATCGAGCGTATTCACATAAACCGCCCCTTCGAGGAAGAACCGGGAAGCACCTCGTCAACCAAGACCTTGCTTACCATGCGTAAGGGAGCGTTTCCCTGCAAGCTGACTCCCGGCACTCTTACTCACGCCGCTTATGGCGAGGCATTGATATATGAGCGTTTCCGCCATTTGTTTAAAGTGAGCAACCAGTATCGCAGTGATTTCGTCAAAGCCGGCATCATAGAATCCGCGCTATCCGCCGACGGGCAAAATGTCGAGGGCTTTGAGCTTCCCGGGCATCCGTGGTTTGTGGGCGTGCAGTTCCACCCGGAATTTAAATCCCGCATTACCCGCCCAAGCCCGCTGATTAAAGCATTTGTTGAGGCGTGCTTAAGCGTCATAGGATAAAGAAAGAGGAATGTACTCATGTATGAAAAAGTCCCCACCAGCCTGAATTTTGCCGAGCGCGAGCGAAACGTATTAAATTTCTGGCGCGAGAACGAGATTTTTAAAAAAAGTATAGAATTGCGCGAGGACGCGCCGATTTATACCTTTTTCGAGGGGCCGCCAACGGCCAACGGCCAGCCCCACATCGGGCATGTAATTACCCGTGCGGTGAAGGATTTAATTCCGCGCTATAAAACCATGAAGGGCTACCGCGTTCTGCGTAAGGCTGGCTGGGACACTCACGGTCTGCCAGTGGAGCTGGAAGTGGAAAAAAAGCTGGGAATAAGCGGCAAGCCTGAAATTGAGACCTTTGGCGTGGAGCCCTTTATTAATGAATGCAAGCAAAGCGTGTGGAAATATGAAACGCTGTGGCGCGAAATGAGCGAGCGGGTGGGTTACTGGCTGGATATGGACGCGCCCTACGTGACGTATCACAACGATTATATAGAGTCCGTATGGTGGGCACTCTCCGAAATTTGGAAGCAGGGACTTATTTATAAAAGCTATCGTGTGGTGCCGTATTGCCCGCGATGCGGAACGCCGCTGTCCAGCCATGAAGTGGCGCAGGGCTATAAGGAAGTTAAAGAAGACTCCGCTTACGTGTGCTTCCGCGTGGCCGGCAAGGAAAATGAATTCTTTTTGGCGTGGACAACGACGCCTTGGACTTTGCCCTCCAATGTGGGACTGTGCGTCAATCCCAAGGAGGAATACGCCAAAGTCTCCAAGGACGGGCGGGTTTATATTTTGGCCAAGGCTTTAGCGGAGGCGGTTCTTGAAAGCGGTCGCGATGCTAAAGACGATTCTGACGAAAACGCGAAACCGTATACAATTTTGGAAACCCTCACGGGCGAGGAGCTGGAGGGCCTGAAATACGAGCCGTTGTTTGATTTCGCAAGCCCAGACCTTGTGGGGGGAAATCCTAATTATTGCACGGTGGTGTGTGACGGATATGTCACTTTGACGGACGGCACGGGAATTGTTCATATCGCGCCGGCCTATGGTGAGGACGACGCGCGGATTTCCAAGGCGTACGACCTGCCGCTTTTGCAAATGGTTGATGCCCAAGGCAAATTTATCAGCGACGCGCATTTGTGGGAGGGCAAATTCGTAAAAGACTCCGACCCGCTGATTATCAAGGAATTGGCCGCTCGCGGGCTGCTTTTCAAAAAATCCGCCTATACCCACAGTTATCCGTTTTGCTGGCGGTGCGACACTCATCTTTTGTACTATGCCCGGGACGCATGGTTTATCCGCATGAGCAGCCTGAGAGACAAGCTGATGGCAAGTAATAGCACGGTCAACTGGTTGCCAGAGCATATGAAGGACGGCCGTTTTGGGAATTTCTTGGAAAACGTAATCGACTGGAGCATCAGCCGGGAGCGTTACTGGGGGACGCCCTTGCCGATTTGGTTGTGCGAAAGCGAATCATGCGACTATCGCCATTGTGTGGGAAGCATTAAAGAGCTGAGGAATCTCGCCCCAGACACCCCGGCGGATATTGAGCTGCATAAGCCATATATCGACGCGGTGAAATTCCCATGCCCCAAATGCGGCTCCACGATGTCCCGTACGCCGGAGGTGATTGACTGCTGGTTTGACTCCGGCGCGATGCCCTTTGCGCAGTGGCATTATCCCTTTGAAAATGCAGAGCTTTTTAAGCAGCAATTTCCGGCAGATTTTATTTCCGAAGCCGTAGACCAGACACGGGGATGGTTTTATTCGCTGTTGGCCATTTCTACGATGCTTTTTGAAAAATCGCCCTATAAAAATGTAATCGTCCTAGGCCACGGGCTGGATGAAAACGGCCAAAAAATGAGTAAATCCAAGGGCAATGCAGTCAGTCCCATGGACGCTTTGTTAAAACACGGGGCCGACGCGGTGCGCTGGTTTTTGTTCTCCAACTCCGCACCGTGGCTAAACTTCCGCTATTCCGACGACACTGTAACCGAGGGCGCGCGCCGTTTTATGGGCACGCTTTGGAATACCTATGCTTTCTACGTGCTGTACGCGGAAATCGACGGGTTCAACCCCTTTAAACATGAGACGGCAAAACCTTCGGTCATGGACAAGTGGTTATTGTCCCGGCTAAACACCTTGGTTAAACAAATGGATGAGTCCCTTGAAAACTTGGAAATCACCGAGCCGGCCCGGGCGTTAGACCAATTCGTAGACGAGCTGAGCAATTGGTATTTACGCCGCAGCCGCGAGCGTTATTGGGCCCCGGGAATGGAAGCGGATAAAATCAGCGCGTACCAGACCCTGCATCACGCTTTGGTTACGGTTGCAAAGCTTGCCGCGCCCTTTGTGCCGTTTATAACGGAGCAAATTTATCAAAATTTAGTATGCAGGCTAAGCGAAGACACACCCGAAAGTGTCCATCTTTGCGAGTATCCGCCGTGCTATGAAAGCAAAATCGACACAGAGCTGGAAGCGCAAATGGCCGTGGTAATGGAAATCGTGGTGCTGGGCCGCTCGGCGCGGAACGCCTCGAATATAAAGAACCGCCAGCCCTTGGCGGAAATGCTGGTGGCCTTGCCAAGCACGGCGCGTGATAAGTGTGAAAATTTGCGAAGCAAATTTTTGCACCAACCGATTTCTGCCGCCGCCGTCAGGCGGAATGGATTAAAAAATGCACCGGACGATTCATTATTGGAGGTCGTGCGGGACGAGCTGAATGTCAAGGCAATCCGCTTCATAGACGAAGGGGACGCTGGCGGGTATGTTTCCTATAAATTCAAGCCGCAGCTGCGCACACTTGGGCCGCGTTACGGCAAGCTTGTGCCCAAAATCACCGAGGCTCTCAACGCCGCGCCGAGTGAGGTCATGGCCGCCCTAAAGTCAGGCCAAGCGTCAATGCCCGGTCAAATGTCAAAGGCCGGCACATGGGCGGCTGATATCGGCGGTACGATTGTCGAGCTTACCATGGACGATGTTTTGGTGGAAACCATGCAAAAAGAGGGCTTTTCCGCCATGAGCGACCGCGGAATTACCGTGGTGCTGGACACGGCCCTCACGCCAGAGCTAATCGAAGAGGGCAATGTAAGCGAGCTAATCAGCAAATGGCAGAACATGCGCCGCGAGGCCGATTTTAACGTAACCGACCGCATAAAGGCCGGCTTTGATAAAGCCAGCGAAAATGCCGTGCTTCCCGGGGTGATTCAGCGCAACTGCGGGGAAATTTCCCGGGTAATTCTGGCCGACAGCCTAGAGCAAAGCACCCCGCCCGCCGGAGCCTTTATAAAAGAATGGAATGTAAACGGAGAAAAAATCGAATTGTGGGTCATTAGATGAAAAAATTTCACTTTCGCCTAAACCCCGCCGTTGTGAAAGCGGGGTTTCGCTCGTTCCGTCACGGTATTTCGCGGATGCGCGGCACTAATGTGTGGACCTTTATTATGTACGGGCTACTGTTCGACATGGTTAATAATCTGTGGCGTCCCTTTGCGGCGCGTTTTCTGGAACGGCTGGGCGGCACGGAATTTGAAATTTCGCTGCTGAGTGCGTTGCCGGGACTGGTTGCGGCCATTGTGCTGTTGCCCGGCGCGGTTTTATTCCGTAAGTTCACAAATAAAAAACGGGCGACGGCGGCGTTTATTTTAATCAGCCGGGCGTCACTTTTGGCTTTGGCCTTTGTGCCTATTCTTCCGGCGGAAGTCCGGCCGATGCTGTTTGTTATTTTTGTGGCTATTATGAACTGCCCGGATTCTCTCAGCCAAACATCGCTGCAAAGCTTCCTCGGCACGGTTTTTAACGGAAACGAGCGCGGGCAGGCCATCGCCCTGCGCACAAAATTTGGCCATGCAATTATCCCCGTGGTAACGATTTTCGCCGGACTTGCCATCACATTTATTCCCAACACCGAAGAGCAAAGGATGATTTTGTATCAGATTTTCTTCGTGTCCGCGTTTTTGCTGGGAATCGTTGAGGCAATAATCTTTAACCGCCTTAAAGTCCCCGAGGAGGCCGCCAACCTTGCGGAAGCCCCCGGTGCCGGAGAGCCTGAAAAACACAGCTTTGCCGTGATTAAAAACATTTTAAAGGACAAGAAATTCCGGGCGTTTTTTATCCCGGCGATTTGTTTTGCTTTCACTTGGCACGCAGGATGGCCCCTCATGAACATTTTTCAGGTCATGCATCTTCGGGCCTCGGAGATGTGGTTTGCCATCTTCGCTCTGACCTCTGGAATGACGGCGTTTTTTGCTGGCACCTTCTGGCAGAGATTTTTGCGTAAGCGCGGCAATCATGCTACCTTTGTGCTTTCCGCCGTGCTTTTGGCCTCAAATATGTTTACGTTTCAGTTTATTATTAATGTTCAGATAATGGCCCTTTTTCAGTTCTTTTTCGGCTTCGCGATGGTGGGCATAAACACCGCCATTCTCAATGGCGTGCTGGAGGCCACCCCAGATGAAAACAGGCTGATGTACTTGGCCTTTTTTAACACAGCCATGAACATCAGCCTATTTATCGCGCCGTTTTTTGCCGTCGCGTTGTTTTCGTGGGTCGGGCTCTTAAACGCCCTTATGATTGTGGGCGGCTTGAGGTTTTCTGCCGCATTGTTTATCTGGCTGCGCCATAGGCTCAGGAAGACGGCAGCTTCTTAAAAATGTCCATAATCCGCTCTAAATCCTCAACGGAATAGTATTCTATCTCGATTTTATTTTTTTTCTTGCCGGGGATGATTTGCACCTGAGAACCCAGAACCTGCTTTAGGTAATATTCGGCGCGGCGGTAGGCATAGGCTGCGTTTTCCGCCGCATTATCCTTTTCTCCGGAATTTTCCGCCGTCTTTTCCAAAGAGGCGGCTTTTTTTGCGACGGCCTTTAACGTGGCCGTTACCATAACCTCCGCCTCGCGCACACTTAAGCCGGTGTCGGCTATTTTTTGAGCGCACGCGCTTTGCAGCTCCTCGTCCTCCACGGCAAGCAAAACCTTGGCGTGGCTGGCGGTCAGCTTGCCCTCAGCCGCAAATTGCTGGGCCTTTGGCGTCAGCTCTAATAAATGCAGCGCGCTTATTACCGCGTGTTTGTTTTTACCCAGCTTTCCGGCCACGTCGTCCGCAGAGAAAAAGAAATCATCCATTAGACGTTTGTAGCAGGTGGCCTCTTCTATGGAGGTCAAATCCTGTCGCTGAATGTTTTCGATTAACGCTACTTGTAGAATTTCCATTTCCGTATAATCTTTTACAATCACCGGAACCTCGGTCAGCTTCGCCTTGCGGGCGGCGCGGTAACGGCGTTCTCCGGCGATTATCGTATAAATGTCGCCGTCTTCTTTTACCAAAAGAGGCTGAACAATGCCGAAGGTTTTCATTGATTCGGCCAGCTCGTCCAGTGCCTCCTCGTCAAAATACTGCCGGGGCTGGGTTGGGTTAGGCTCGACCTTGCGGATGTCTACCATTAATACGCCGCCGATTCCCGGCGAACCTTGGGATATGTTTTCCTCGCGGCTTTCCGCCGCAGACTTAACTCCGCCCAGCAACGCGCCAAGCCCTTTGCCTAATCCCGTTTTCATAAGAACATTCCTTTCACGGTAATTGAAGCTTTCATTTTAAAGCCCCTTTTGAAGCCAGAATATTTTTCGCCATTACTTCCTGTGCCAGCTGTTCGTACGCCTCTGCGCCCTTCGAGGTCGGCGCGTATAAAGTAATAGGCAGTCCGTGGCTGGGGGCCTCGCTTAGCCGCACGTTGCGAGGAATAATTGTCTTATACGTGTGCCCCTCCAAGTGGGATTTAACCTCGTCCACCACCTGCGCGCTAAGGTTTGTGCGCGCATCATACATGGTAAAGACCACACCCTCGATGGCCAGCCTTGGGTTCAATTTTTTCTGGACTAAGCTAATTGTATGCATCAGCTGGGTTAAACCTTCCAAGGCGTAATATTCACACTGGATGGGAACCAGCACCGTGTCCGCCGCGCACAGGGCGTTAAGCGTCAAAATATTAAGCGACGGCGGGCAGTCAATTAATATGTAGTCAAACAAATATTTTGCGTGACTAAATACATTTTTCAGACGCATTTCCCGCTGGGGCATGTCAATCAGCTCAATCTCCGCACCGCTTAGGTCGATATTGGCCGGGAGAAGCTGCAGGCCTTCAAGGCCGTCTATTTTTAACGCGACTTCCTCCAGATAGGCTTCGCCCAGTAGCAATGTATAAATCGAACGCTCCAAGCTGTGCTTATCCACGCCGAATCCGCTGGTGGTGTTGCCCTGCGGGTCCATATCCGCCACAAGCACGCTTTTGCCGGCCTGCGCCAGACACGCAGCCAAATTTACATTGGTGGTGGTTTTGCCCACGCCGCCTTTTTGGTTGGTAATGGCTATTACTCGCTTCATGGTTGCCTCACTTGTTCTTTAATAAAATTTTCGTCCCGGTTTGTTTCCGCCGCAAGGAAAGAAATGTCTTCGGCGGTTAAATTGCTCTCCACACGGCTTAGCGTGTTACGGATAAGAGATTTGCGCATGGGGTTCAAATCTACTTCCCGGACGGATATTTTGCCGGGATGCTCGGGAAGAATTATATTTTGACCGGGGATTTCATCCGCCGGGTCGCCGAATTTGATTTCTATGCCGTTTTGCCTTGCAAAGGAAAGCTGCGGCTGAATATGCTTGCCCGCACCGGTGTATTCGGTTTCCTGCACGACGATGATTTCATCCTCGCGCATATTTTGCGCCAGCGAGAATGCGGCGCATAAAGACGTATTGCCGGCTGGGCCGCGTTCAAGCCCCTCCAAGTTTGCCAAAAGCTCGGTCATGTAAAAGACTTCGCCTTGGTTGACCAGCACGTACCGGTCGATGTAGCGCAGGGGTCGGGCGGCACTGCGGGGCATGTCGCTTCTGTCGGGCCAAGTGGCAAAAGGGAAGCCAAAGCCCGTGTGGCCTGTCGTGAAAGATTTCCTGTTAAAATCCTTGTCGCTGGCCATATGCAGGCCCTTGAGATTTACTGACGCCGCAATTACCTTGGCGTTGCAATTCTCGCGCCGCAAACCCCGGGCCGTGCCCGTAATATTTCCGCCCCCGGCATGGGTGACAATAACCGCGTCCGGGTCGCGGGGTTTTCCCTCCCGTGCGGTGATTTCCCGCATCTGTTGCACAAGCTCCGTGCCCAGCGTCTCCACCCCCGCAACGCCAAATGGCGAGTACAGACTGGCGGAAAAATAACCTGTTTCTTCTAATATAAGTAGGAATTTATAAAACAACTCCGGCCCGACAGTCATTTGGATAACCTCCGCGCCGAAAGCTTCGCATTTCCGGGTTTTTTCCAGTATTTCCGGCTGGCCGATTTTTCTGGAATCAAAGCATTCCTGTACAATAATGCAACCAAGCCCCTGCGCCGCCGCCTGAGAAGCCACCGCCGCGCCATAGTTGCCGCTTGTGGCCGCCGCGACACCCTTGTAGCCCAGTTTTTTGGCATGATAAACTGCAGTGGCGGCGCGCCTGTCCTTAAAAGAGCCGGAGGGATTGGCCGCTTCATCCTTGATAAAAATTCTCGCGCCAAAGCCCGGCTGGTTGGCGCACTTACGCGCTAAAGCTGTGATATTGCGAAGCTCAATCAAAGGCGTATTTCCCACACCCAAACCCCGCTGTATGTTTTGAATTTCCTCAAAGGAGTATCCGATGCTATCCATCATATTTTCGTAATCAAAGGCCACGGAGCCGCTTTCAAAGCGGGTAAAGTCAATGCCAATGCTTCCCTTGAGGATTTCACTTTTACGCGCCATTACCGATTTATAGTCCATATAAAATTTTCCTCGCCTGAATGCCTATTTGCAGAATTTCCGGCACAAATTCTCCATAATTTACGCTTGTCGTGGGGTTGACTTCCTCGAGAATGCCTGTTTCAACGCGGTTCATTTTGGTGTGGATTGTGGCTTCCCCGCCCAGGGCGGCGTCATTTTCCAAAAACCCGTTGACCCACATTACAAGGGGAACGGCGGAGGTATCCGTTGGGATACCTTCCGCTCGTTCGTCCGCTTGCAAAATAGTCTTTTTTAAACTTACCCAAGTTCCTTTTTTAATTGCTTCCATGCTAATTCACAATTTTCTTGCCGGGTTTGATAAGTGTCCGGAAATCGCCCATGATGGCCCGTGGCACGGGAATATCCAGCATGGTAATCACACCCGGGTCGGCGTTAATCACCTGTGGAATGCAATTGATGCACATGCCGATTGTGCCTATGCCACCGTCGATTTCTGGCTTGATTGTCATGCTGATTGGCGGGTTTCCCTTGAGAACAATATAGTCCCCGGTGTGAGTCCCCTCCATTTCAGGCTCGATTTGCTGGGGATGAAGCATGTCTATGATTACTTCGCCGTTTTTAGTGCCTTGTCCGGTCATATTTACTCCGGCAAGATGCCCCGCTGCCGCGAATCCATAGGGGGATTTTCGGTCAACCGTTGTGACAATGGGTTCCATCTGCTGGTGGAAACCGTCGATTTCAAGGCCCATGCCATCGGCAATCATGTTTACGGATTCCGCAAATCCCACATGCCCGGCCAAGGTTCCGCTGGCCACGCCCTTGTTAAATTCATCCACGGAAATGCCAACGCCCTGCTCTTCCATTACGGTGGGGCCAAAGGGCGACAAAGAATTTACGCGCTTGCACATCACATGAGAAACGTCGGTCATCGCGCCGGAAAGGCACAGGGCCAGCAAGTCCATGACCAATCCGGGATTGATGCCCGTACCCAGCACGGAAACGCCGTTGGCTTTTGCGAGTTCGTCCAGTTTTTTGGTCAACTCCGGCTCGTTGGCGGAGGGATATGCCATCTCCTCCGCAGAGGTAATCACATTTACGCCCAGCGTAAGTAGCTTTTGCATTTTGTCAAAGGCTTTGGCGGTGAAGGAATCCGTCGCCAAAATACATACATCACAGCTTTTTGGAGGGACGGCATCTTCAATGGAGGCCACGATTTTAGCATCACTGTGCCCAGCCTTTTCGCCCAATACTTCCAGCATCCCCTTGCCCACGATGGCGGGGCTTATATCGCAAATGCCCGTAATTTCCACGCCTTTTTTGCGAAGCAAAGCGCGGGCGATGCCCTGTCCCATTGCCCCAAAGCCCCAGAGTGCAACTTTTACATTGGTCATAATGTTTATCCCCCGATTACTGTTCCGGTTTTGCCTTCAAGGGCAACGATTGCTTTGTCCAGCGAAGTAATGATTGCTTTCTTGCCGGTTTTGGCGAATTTAACCGCCGCTTGCACCTTTGGCAACATGCTTCCCGCCGCGAAATGCCCTTCGGCTATATATTTTTCCGCATCGACTACGGTGATTTCGCCTAGATTTTCTTGGTTGGGCTTGCCGAAATTAATAGCGGCTTTTTCTACTTCGGTCAGAATCATCAATACGTCGGCGTCGATTTCTTCTGCCAGTTTTTCCGCAGAGAAGTCTTTGTCAATAACAGCGGCCACGCCTTCAAGGCCGTTTGCCCCTTCAACAACGGGGATTCCGCCGCCGCCGCAGGTGATTAACACTGTATTGCCGGTCAGCAGATATTTGATAGTGTCAATTTCATTGATACGTTGGGGTAGGGGAGACGCTACCACACGACGCCATCCGCGCCCTGCGTCTTCCTTCATTGTATAGCCTTTTTCTGCGGCAAGGGCATCGGCTTCTTCCTTTGTATAAAATACACCGATGGGCTTGGTCGGGTTCTGGAACGACGGGTCGTTTTTATCTACAACCACTTGAGTTACAAGCGACACCACGGGGCGGCTTTTTCCGCGCTTTTTCAGTGATTGCAACATGCTTTGTTGAATATGGTATCCGATATAACCTTGGCTCATCGCGCCGCAGACATCAAAGGGCATAACGGGTGTGACATCCTTTGCGGTTTCGCTCGCAAGCAAAATGCGCCCAATTTGCGGGCCGTTGCCATGTACGATTGCGACTTCGTAGTCGCGCTCCATAATCTCCGCGACATATTCGCATGTGGCTTTTACTGTCTCCAATTGACCTTCCGCTGTTGCTACATTACCTGATTGCAATGCGTTGCCCCCAAGGGCGATTACAATTTTCTTCATAGTATATTCTCCTATTCTACCTGCCTATTGTGGCCACTATTACTGCTTTAATTGTGTGCATACGGTTCTCGGCTTCGTCGAAAACTACGCTGTTCTTGCTGCGAAATACCTCGTCGGTGACTTCGCGAATATCGTATCCGGCTTCCATTTGCTCCTTGGCCATTTTGGTTTCAAAATCGTGGAAAGCGGGCAGACAGTGGAGGAACAAGCAGTCCGGATTAGCTGTCTTGTTCATCATTTCCATAGTGACTCGGTAAGGTGTAAGCAATTTTACGCGCTCGGGAATTTGCGCCTCCTCGCCCATGGACGCCCAAACGTCGGTGTATAAAACGTCCGCACCTTTGAGGCAGCTTTCGTCGTGTTTTACTTCTATTGTCGCGCCGGTTTCCTTGGCGACGACCCGGGCTGCGGCCAGAACATCCGGGTCAACCTTTAGGCTTTCCGGCCCGTAGGCCACAAAATGCATACCCATTTTCGCGCAGCCATACATCCATGCGTAGGACATATTATTGCGGATGTCCCCGCAGAAAATCACTTTAACTTGGTTAAGCGGCTTGGCGCAATGCTCTTCAATTGTCATTAAATCCGCCAGAATTTGCGTGGGATGGTCTATGTCGGTAAGGCCGTTCCACACGGGCACACCGGAAAAACGCGCCAAATCTTCGACGACCTTCTGGTCAAAACCGCGATATTCAATACCGTCATAAAAACGCCCCAGAACCTTTGCCGAATCCTCCAAAGATTCTTTTTTTCCCACTTGCGAGCTTCCCGAATCAAGGAACGTAACATGCCCGCCCTCGTCGGTCGCCGCCACTTCGAAAGCGCAACGGGTTCGCGTAGAGGCCTTTTCAAACAGAAGCACAATATGTTTTCCGCGCAAAAGCTCGCCGATTGTGCCGGCGCGTTTCTTCGCTTTCAAATCATGAGATAAGTCCAGCAAATACCTTATCTCACCGGGGGTCAAATCCATCAAGGTCAGAAAACTGCGGCCTTTCAAATTTACTGCCATACTGCCTGTCCACCTTTCTCTAAGAATATGTCATTTATTTGAAACAGTATACCATGAAGAGGATAAAAAGAACACGCCAACATGCATGAGCGGGATTTTATGTTATAATATATGTAAAAAATTTGGGAGGCGGAAATGGAAAAGACAACAATAAAAGTGGCCGGCATGAGCTGCGGCCACTGCGAAAAAGCGATAATAATTGCTTTGGAAGACCTTGGTGTCGCGGAAGTGTTTGCATCGGCCAAGGAACAAAAGGTGGAAATAATCTTCGACCCGGCCAAGCTGACACTGGATGCCATAAAAAAGGAAATTATCGAAATCGGATATCAGCTTCCGTAATCCTCTAAAATGCGAATCAAGGCTTCTTCGGTATATATGCGGATTCCTTGCGCCAGTCGGCTTTGCTCCACCAGAGGGAGGGCGTTTACGGGAGTGGATGTTATCTCCATGATTTCGCCCCTGCCGTCCAGGGCAGCGTGGTATACGACAATATATCCGTCCAAGGTTGTTACTACAAAGCGGTGAAGCGGCTCGGGTGAGGGGGCTTCTGCGGGTGAATCATCCGGGCCGGGGTTATGCTCCGGGGTAATGTCGCTGTAAGCCAGTAAAAAATCCGGCTCGTTTGGGGCGTATTTTTGAAATATTTCGTAGTCTGCGTTGTTTTCGAGGTCTGCTTCCCGTGCCGAAAATCCAATCGGCCCAAATACGAAATAGCCCAATCCGATTCCCAGCAGAGCGGATACGGCGCATATTCCTATCAGTACATACATTCTGCTCTTTGCCATAACTTGTCACTCCCTTCATACTAGCGATTATCGCCTATATTAAGGAGTTTTGACAATTATAGGAAATTTATACCTTCGGAAGCATTCAGGGCGTCATTATTTTGGCGTCGCCCCAAATGCGTTCTAGATTGTAATACTCACGGGACTCTTGGTCGAAAAGATGCACGATTACCGCTCCAAAATCCAGCAAAATCCATTTGCACGTGTGTATGCCCTCGGTATGTTTTAATGCTAGGCCGTGGGCTTTTAAGGTTTCTTCGGCGATTTGGGCTAACGCGACAAGCTGGGGTGCGCTGCCTCCGGTGGCTAAAACAAAATAGTCCGCTATCGGCGAGACGCCATGCAAATCCATTAAAATTATATCCTTTGCGAATTTTGTATCCAGTGCTTTGTGAAGGGCCAGTACGGCGGTTTTTTCATTCATGTGGATTTTAGCTCCTTTAACATCTCAAGGCTCCAGGGGTGGACGCTGTCGCCGCGGTCTTTTAGTTCCGAATTCGTGAATTTTGTGCCTATAATCAGTGCTTTGTTGATATCGGTATAAGCCAGGCGGCGCATTTCGGCCAAGGGAGGGTATTCCTCGCGGCGGGGCTCGATATAGTCGGCCAGCATGATAATTTTGTCCAGCAGTGTCATGTTTTTGTGACCCAAGGAATGATATCGGATGGCTTGCAATATTTCCGAATCTTCAATGTTAAAATCGCGGCGGGCGGATTCTGCACCCAGGAAGCCATGAGCCAAGTCAATGTGTCGGCTCATTATATCATCCAGCGGTATTCCCCACCGCTTGCACAGAATCCGCTTTTTATCCGCGCCGTATTCCTTCGCGCAGTCGTGAAGCAACGCCGCCCACATGGCTTTGTTGGCATCCGCGCCGTAAATTTCCGCCAAGCGTTGGGATTCCTCAATCGTGCCCATGGTGTGGTGAAACCGCTGAGGGGAAAGCCTTTCTTTCAAACGAGCCTTTACCCACTGAAAATGCGTGGGGGAAAATTCCGCACCAAAAGCCCCGTAAAGCCCGTGTTTTCTGGCATAATCCTCGGCAGCTCGGGGCATCAGGTTGCTTACGGGCTTGTCCGCCGCAAAACGCTCGCGGATGTCCGTCCCGGATATTTCCAATTGCAGGCTTTCTACTATATGCACCGTCGCGCCGTACTCCTTACGAAGCATTTCGATATGGTTTTTTAATTCATACCCCGGGCGGGCGGCCACTACAAACTCGCATAGTGTCAAAGCCTTCGCCGCATCTCTCCAAAAAAGTATATCCAGCAAGGCATCCGCGCCTATTATAAAAAAAATTTTGCTTTCAGGGGGGCAAATTTCCCGCAATCGCGTGAGCGTGTCAACCGTGTAGCTTGGCCCCGTGCGGTCGATTTCCATTCGGCTTACTTCAAAGCCCGGATTTTCGCAAGTCGCCGCCAGAGTCATTTTATAGCGATGCTCACCGTCTGTAATTGGTTTGCCCGGCTTGTGGGGCGGATTTCCGGCAGGCACAAACAACACGCGCCGTGGCTTAAACTCATGCATTACCGATTCCGCAACTGTCATATGCCCCCGGTGGATGGGGTCAAAGGTCCCGCCCATTACGGCCAGCCTGTCGCAGCGTTCCAAATAATCGTGTGGACTTGCCATATGTGATAAAGCTCCTTGGGTCATTAATTTACCCTATAATACCACAATCTTGGAACATGTCACACAAATTCGCATTGGACATATATTGTAAGCAGAATCGAATCGTTTTTATAGGAATTAAAGGAGGTCGCGACAGTGAGCGCATTTGAGATGCAAGATACGATTGCCACAGAAGCGCAACCGGTAGGCTGCACAGAATACGACCGCAGAAGGGTAAAGGACGAATGCATAGTAGCACACAAGGTTTACGATAGCTGCCGTCGTCAGAACTGCCTGACGCCCAGAGAACTGGGCCCGGCGCGGGAAGCGAATCACCGCCCGCATGACGAAATGGATTTTGAAGGAGACGATACCGAACGCGGGAGAGACGACATTATCGTCCCGCCGCATGGCGCGGCGTCAGTGACCATGGACAAAGTGGAGATTAAGAAAATCCAAGTTGTGGATAAGCAGCCAAGCCCCTTCCGCGCAGGTTTTTGGGACGTGGATGTCAAGTATGTATTCGAATACCGTCTCACTTTCCGCGAAGCCGGCGGCCGCGTGATATCGCATAAGCAAGCCAACAGCGTCTTTAACATGAAAGCGACACTGTTTGGCTCGGTGGGTGGAGACCTGGTTATCGGTACAGACCTTTATCGCGAATCCGACGGCACTACCTTCTCCGCCGCTCCGTTCATTTGGGTAGAAGCCAAGGCCCTTGGCCTGGACGCCAAAATAGACCGTCATCACGGCAACAGTGAAGTTCACGTGACAATCGGCCTTTTCAGCATCTTAAAGCTGATTCGTCTGGTGCATCTGAATGTTCAAAGCAAGGGATTTTGCATTCCCCATGAATGTGAAGACCAAGGCAACATTAATCCCTGCGAATACTTTGCAGATCTGGACTTCCCGATGGACATCTTCGCACCGCCCCAAAGGAAAGAGTTTCATGACGGGGTAAGCGAAAACATCAGGCCTGTTTATGCTAAATAATAAGCTGTTGCAATTTTTCGAAAACAATTAACAGTTCAAGGGGCCGTTTCGCGAAACGGCCCCTTTTTCTTGATACTTAACGTGGTATCGTATATAATTTTTGCAATCATATGAGAGGCTGTGATTTTTGTGAAAAGGATTACCCGATTGGTTTGTATTTTACTGGCATTGATTATTGGAATTTCGCCTGTTAGTGTGATGGCCTCGGCATCTCCACGGGAAGGATACACTCTTGTGCCGACCTTGCAGGGGATTTCGGGGGTGGATACGCGAAGCGAGTTTATTCTCACGACGCCAAATGATATCGTCCCCGTGATTACTATTGACAATCAGCCACAGCCACATGTGCGGCGGGAAAGCGCGAATACATTTGTAGTAACCCCGGCGGCGACATTGTCTTATAACGGGCTGTACATATTCCGGCTTAGCCGGGATGGCTTGACGGATATAACATGGGCATTCCAGACTACGGTGCGCTTTGAGGTTTTCTCCGTTTTTCCAAGGAATGAAGCCGTTAATGTTCCTGTGAATACAGGAATTGAAGTTGTTTTTTCCGCATCCGGGTTCGCGGGAATTGAAGAGGCGTTTGAAATTTATCCCCATGTTGAGGGGCGTTTTGAATTCCGCGATAACGCGGCTATTTTTATGCCATTGAATCCACTTGCACACCGGCAACTTTATACAATTACGGTGAGGGCAGGGGTGGAATTGCCCGGCACGACGGAAGCTATTTCGGAAGATTTGGAATTTTCCTTTGAAACGGCCCCGGCTCCGGTACGGGTTGATAGCAATGTGCCGGTGCGTCCGATTGCATCGCGGGTTCATTTTTCAGGACTCTATGTTGAGCTGCCATCCTTCGAGCCACCGAGAATTCATTTTAGATTAACCTACGCACGGGGTACGGCACGGCCCGTTATTAATATGAACGTATACCGCTTCGATTGCCGTGAGGAAGCAATCGCCGCAACGGAGCAATTGATGACCACGCCACGCTGGACGCGATACACTTGGATGGATAGATTAATCAACACTGCCGATTTGACCCGGGTTGAGTCTTTTACCATAACAGAGCAGCAGGGCACAGACCGCTGGACTGAAATTATGGAATTGCCCGACAGCCTGCCCCCCGGCTTTTACCTTGTGAGCGCGACAACCGACGGCAATCGCGACCAGATGGTTATTCAGATTACGGATTTGGCTGTGCAGGTCGTTTCCGACAGCGGGCAAGCCATCGTGTGGGTCAATGACATGACCACGGGCCGCCCTGCCGCCGGCGCAAATGTTTTGCGGCATGACCGGGAATATGTAACCGATGCCCATGGAATCGCCATTTTGGATGGACATTTGCCCGAAGTGCGTGGTGATAGAATTTTAATCACCGCCGCCGATGGGAAGGAGCATGTTGTATTTTTCCGTTTTGCGTGGCGTCCCGGCGAAATGCGCGAAAGATACTGGACGGTTTTACAGCTTGACCGGACTTTATTCCAGCGGGACGATACCCTTAATCTTTGGGGATTTGTGCAAAATCGCCGCATCGAAGAGGATATAGAATATGTAACCGCTGTGATTACCCATGCGTGGGGCGGCTGGGGTTGGGGCGGAAGAAGGGATATTCTGCATCGGCAGGTTGTGCCTGTTGTTTATGGCGTGTATTCGGCGGAGATGAATCTGCCGCGCCTAGACCCCGGCTCGTATAATCTGACGGTTTTCCATGGGGATATTTCGATTGGCTCTATATTTTTTACCGTGGAGGATTTTGTAAAGCCGCCTTATCAGATGTTTGCCCGGGCCCAGCAAAGGGCCGTGTTCGCAGGGGAATCCGCTGATTTTACAGTACGGACGGAGTTCTTTGAAGGTACGCCGGTGGCCGGGCTTAATATCAGCTACAGGCTTTCGGGGACGCAGCTTCAGTCGTTTCCCAGCGGGCAGGGCGTTACCAATATTGATGGTGAGCTTGAAATTAACACCGCGGCGATTTTGCCCGGCACTCATGCCCAAGGCCAGACGACATTGACGATGCACGCCAATGCAACTTTGCCGGAAATAGGCTGGGTGCAACGCAGTGCCTCCGTGCGGGTTTTTATCAATGATATCAGTATGCGGGCGCGGGCCGTGCGTAACGGTGCGAACGCTTCCATTTCAATAGATGTAAATGACATTACGCTGGAGCGGCTGAATAATTCCACGGCGCGGAATAGTGGCGACTTTCTGTGCGAGCCTGTGGACGGGCAGGAAATCTCCGTCGTAATCCGCCGCGTTTATTGGGAGCGTGTGAGAGACGGAGAGCGTTATGACCATATTGCGCGGCGGGTGATTCCCATTTATCGTCATGAACGCAGGGAAGAGGTGCTTCACCGCTTCGACCTCATAACGGACGAAAACGGCCAAGTAAGCCAGGAGTTCCGGGTTCCCGACAGGCAGAATGAAAGCTATTTAGCGGAAATTACAACTATTGACGGTAACGGCCGCACGATTACCCAAAGAATTTTTATTGGGCGGG
Organism: Defluviitaleaceae bacterium; assembly: GCA_009788085.1. Classification (GTDB taxonomy): domain Bacteria; phylum Bacillota; class Clostridia; order Lachnospirales; family WQUN01; genus WRAH01. The sequence goes on along the minus strand of WQSB01000021.1, from coordinate 714 downwards.
ACTTTACAAGCTTCCACCTTTATGCCAATGAAAATCAGCTTTTCTTATATGGGGCAAGACCTTGGAGCGATGGATATAATATCGGTGACGAGGTGGTATTGACTCTCAAGCGCGGCGCGGAAGCAGTGACCTTGGGCAACTTCCTGTTTGTGGTGGTTCAACAGGGGATTTTGCACTACCACGTAGGCTCGAATCCTTTTGTATTTAATTTTGATGAAAAACATTTGCCCAATGTGGCGGTGTATGCGTTTTATTTTAACGGGCATACCTATCATACGGATTCCCGGATGCGGCGGACGCTTCGATTTAACAGCCAAAGCCGCAATTTGGTGCTGACTGCGGAGGCTTGTCAAGAAACCTACCGCCCGGGAGATATGGCCACCATCCGAATCACCGCTACGGACAATGACGGTAATCCAAAACAGGCCAATATAAATATCAGCGTTGTGGATGAGGCTTTGTTCGCGCTTAGAGATTATAGAGTGAACACTTTGACGGCATTATACGCCACGGTAGGCGCGTGGCTTCCTTTTAGCATGTCAACCCATCGTACCTTTGTCAGCGACGGTTTGCCCGTGGATATGATGGAGGATATGTTAATGGCAGAAGCACAGGCCGATGGTTTCGATTCTGTGGGGATGGCGGCCCCTGCCGCCGCGCCTGCTCCTGCCCCGGGTATGGCGGCGGAACCTGCTGACGAAACCCATTTACGGG
>WQSB01000020.1 GCA_009788085.1 Defluviitaleaceae bacterium | reverse complement strand
GAACGCCGTGTGCGGTGAAAGCTGCAAGCACGGTGTGGAATGGGGGAAAATCCCGAGATTATATCAGAGGATTACCTATCATTATAAAATATTTTTGGCTCGACAGTGTCAGCAACCCAAAACGGTTTTTATGTGGTTTCAACTGATGGTAGGTTGTTGTTTTATGATGGATGGCAACGTGATGGTGGCCCCCCAGACCATACGTTAGACAGAGCAATGGATAATATTGCTGTTGTTTCGCATACGATACACGGCTTGATTAACGAAGATGGCGGTGTCACGATGAGCGGCGGTTGGTTTACAATGGCACTTGATAATAATAATGTTTTATGGGCTTGGGGTGATAATAGACACGGTCAACTAGATAATAATTCAACATCTTCTGCGACTATTAGTAATCCCGTTCGTGTGCTCGACGATGTTGTTACAGTATCCGCAGGTGCTGGACATACTCTCGCAATAAGAACCAATGGAAGTTTATGGTCATGGGGTGATAATGGAATTGGCGCGCTAGGCGATGGCACAACAACAAATAGGCATACCCCTGTTTGGGTAATGGATGGCATTTCGCTCCCTCAAAGAAATCTCGAAAGTCCTGCAACTACGCCAGAAGCTACTATACCAGCACCTATATCACCTGAGCCTTTAGGAAATATAGTGCAAGTTTCTAATGAAAATGAGCTTAGAACGGCTGTATGGCAGGCAGGAAATACACCAGTAATTATTGAACTTACATCGGATATTGAGCTAATATCAAACTTTTATATTACCGATGAGGCTAACATAACATTGACTAGTGAAGGTGAAGGTAGTTTTACACTTCTTTCTGTTCGTGATATGGATGTAATTACATTGCAAGATAATGTTCGATTGGTTATTGAGAATATATCAATTTCTCGTTCCGCTGGCACGAGTGGGCGTGGAATCAATGTTGACAGCAGGTCTGCAACTGTCGTTATGAATAATAGTGTCATACACGGACATTCTGTGCGTGGTTCTGGTGCGGGTATACGTAATTTGGGCGAGTTTACCATGAATAGCGGTAGCATTAATAACAATCTTGCACGAGGTCATGGCGGTGGTGTGTATAACTCTGGAAGATTTACCATCAATAGTGGAGAAATTACCGAAAATACAGCTCAAGCAGCGGGAGCCACTCACCATCATGGAGGAGGAATAAATAATTCCGGCACTTTTGTTATGAACGATGGTACAATTAGCAATAATGTTGTCTTAAATGTTGGTGATTTTGGGATGGCTGGAGGTGTTAATAACACTGGAACTTTTGTCATGCGCAATGGCACCATAACTGGACACTCGACTCGCAATGCTGGTGGCGGAGTACGCACAACCAGTAGCTTTACAATGCATGGAGGTTCAATACTTAATAATACATCCGAAAGAGGTGGTTCAAGCGTTCATGTGGACGGCGGCAATTTTACTGTATATGAAGGTATTATCGGCAATAATGTATCTGTTGCGCGTGGTGAGTTTATCTTGGATAATGGCGAAATAGCTGAGCGAGTATCTGTGTCTGGAACATTTATTATGAATAATGGTTCAGTTAGAGGGGTGAGTAATAGTGGGCAGTTCACAATGAATGGAGGAACAATAAGTTATAGCAATGACTGGGGAATAATCAACACTCGCACTCTCAATATATACAACGGTACTATAACAAATAATAATGGAGGCATAAGAAATGAACGCAACGGCACCTTTACTTTGAGTGAGGGTTTAATCTACGGCAACATTTCTGAAGCAGATGGCGGTGGGATACTCAACATGGGTACTTTTAATATGGTTGGGGGGCTGATTCATAGCAATTCTGCCAATGCAAGAGGTGGCGGTGTAGGTCACATGAGTGGTACATTTACTTTTGATGCTGGGTGGATATTTAATAATAATGCAAACGATGGTGATGATATCCATATCGCTCAAGGTGGCATATTCAATAATAATGTATGGGATGGGGCTATTGGAGCTATTGGTGTCCCTCCGGCTGGATTTATTGCTCCTTGAGGGGGTAGTGGAGATGAATAAGTGAATAAATTGTTAAAGAACGTCTATATAAATTTGGGCTAAAACTCAAGGCACTTGGCAAATTAACGACTGCACCACGACACCCGAAGGACATCAACTATCTTTCAGGTATTTTTTGGAAGGGTTGCCATTGCCCCCCTTGGCAGCAACTCTCTCGACGCAACAAACTAAACGCGGTTGTAGCTACCGATGACGTTTTTTGTGCCGCCCCTTGCTTATATTTCGTCTATTGCATATAATATCAACACAGACGAAAACGGAGGGCGGTATGCCTATGAACAACGAATTTCACGAAACAGCGGCACAAGCCCTTGACGAAACACTCATACAGATTACGGCGCAACCCAAACGCCGATATACCCAAGAGGAAATTGACGAAGCGCGAAAAAATCTTGCCCTAATGAATGACCGCGTATTTCTTGCCCATTTCTTAGACAACAAAAACAACCACGTTATAACAGGGCTTGCAGACGCGGCACGGAAAATACACGCCCTTTACCCCATACCGCAGGTGGAAAATACTGTTGTCCAAAATGTGTCGCTACTTGATGTGCTTGGGCGCGGCATGATAGGCGATTTATTGGGCTGGGGCGAAGCAATCAATATCGCCCTTGAAGTTCAAAAAGGTAAACAAGACGGCTATGCCGTGCGCGGAACTTTAACGTCAAGTAACGCTATGCGTACAGGCTTCAATATAGGCGATGACTTCACCGAAGCCCCGGACGTTATCGGCATAAATATTTTAGGCTTCAAGTTGCCGCAACTAAGCCACCGCAAGGAATTTGTTTCCCGAATAATCCGCGCGGAATACGATAGCAAAACCCCATTCTTGGACGATAAATATTCAGACTACTACATCGAACTCCCCAAAATGGACGATATGAAAAAAGCAGACCTACCCGAAGCCTATCACGACCTATGGGATATATGCTGGATTTTCAGAGCCAAAATGAAAGACATGGAGGAGGTAATCCGTATGCAAGCTGTAAAAAACCCCGTTGCATTGAATCTCGCAGACGAAGTAAGAAAAACCGTTGCGCGAAATGATGTAGTAAATGACACGCTAAACCGCGCAGGGGAGTTGTTACAACTGCAAACTTATTTTAGGCGGAGAGAACAAAAAGCCGCAGAGCAAGCCGCCGTAAACGCAAAAGCCACGGGCATGGAAGAAATGATAAAAACGGCATTTCAAACCAATGCACCAGCCGAAGTAATTGAAGCCATGAAAAAAAATTCAGGCATTACAGATACACGCCTTGCCGATTTAAGAAAGCAAGCCGAAGAAGTCTAAACCCCAAAACCCCACCAAAGCGGAATTTTACCGTAATTGGTGGGTTTTTGGGCTTAAATATATTTGAGCATTTCCATGTTGAAATATTTTTTTGAAACTACCTTGACAAGACAGGTTCAAGAAGAAGTTGCAATTCACCAACCAGGACGACCGTGGGAAACTGTTATTGGAAACCATCACAAAAGATGAACTGGACAAAATCCGTGACGGGTTTCTCAATGCACGGGATGATATTCAGCAACAGGAAAAAGCAACGAAGAAAAATGGGCAGATAGTACCCGTTGATACTAAGCTGAATGTAATAAGCAATGACCCGCAGCCCAGTCAGCAATTCAACCCGCAGCCCAGAAAACAATCTCTTCCCACATTGCAACAAGGCAATAGCGAACGGAAATTGCAGGGCTTTTAAATAACTCTGGGGTGCGTCATTTAAGTGTAGTCATCCAACAAGCTTAACTCATTAATTTTCAAAACTGCTTCAACGCCGTTTGACACATTGAGTTTATTATATATAAGGGTGGTGTGGGATTTTACGCCATATGGCTTGAGCCCCAATTGTGTTGCGATTTCGTTTCTGCTGTGCCCTAGGCACATCAAGCGCATAACGGCTTTTTGCTTGTCTGTGAAATTTAAGTTTTCCGGTGGTCTGCCGCCTGTTAGTCCTTTAAAATTTTTCGCGCCGGCAACAGCGGCGATGTATAATGATTTTACAAAATCGGCAGAAAACTCATCCGAGTAGCTGCTATGCTGAACGCGCTTTTGAAACCTATGCAGCATAGTTGTAAGCTCTGCCCCTTCATTTGCAAACAACTGTGTGTATTTGTATTTATACGCTGTTTTAATCGCCCTCTCCAAATAATCCAGCGCGATATTCAGCCCGCTCCGTCTTTTTTTCCAATGAGCGATGGCAAGCAGTATTTGAACCTCTATTATGTCAATGGGGCGGTTGTAGCTTTCCACCAGAGCCAATAATTTTTTAAGAAGCAGAATTGCCCTGTTGTTGTCACCTGTTACGATATATGCCCTGGCCGTTGTAAAGTGCTGGGGCATTTTATAAAAGGGCAAATGGTTATATGGGCTTTCGCTGTAGTTTAACAGCCATTCATTTGCCGCGCTTTTATCGCCGTCCATTAGCTTTAGCTCGAATTTGTATGCCCGGAAATTCGGATTCAAATAGAAGGCGTTGTCTCTTTTAATCATATCCTCGATGTCGGAAAGTGCTTTGTTCGCGCTTGCTGTTTGCCCGGCGGCAAGCAAGGATGCCGTAAGGATGACCATGGCACAAAACTTGATTTCTGATGAGCAGCTATCCGGTATCTTCGCACAGGCATCTAATGCGTGGGCCTGCGCCTCGTTAATATTTCCCTTCTCATAGTGAAAGCCTGCGCGTATGCATTCCTCTATCACAATCCATTCCTCGCCAATTACAATGCCGATGCTCTTTTTAGCTAATGCCAGATTTTTATCCATGTCATTCAAGATGTCTGAGTAATCTCGGCTTGAACGGTGGAACAGCGGTATGCTTTGTGTGATGCTTGGCGTGTAAGCTCTTACGTTTTCCTTAAAAGGCACCATGCGTATCGTTTTTAGCGTGTCAACAAAGTTGTTCCTGTAATCTGCAATGCGTAGAAGCATTTGGATTATTGCCGACCGGGGATTTTTTAATATAATTTTTGGTAGTAGCTTATAATATTTGTCCAAATAATTTTCGAATTCTTCCGCGTGCCCCTCTACAAAAGCACCCCATATCTGAACCTCTAAAAGGAAGGGATGGCTCGCCACAATGGTATCATTCAGGGCCGCGCGGGCTGTGTTTAGTGTATCTTCAACGGAAGCATAAGGAGAATTATAGTCATACATCTGATAAAGGGATTTTGCCACTCCATCGTTATTTTTAGCTTTAGAATAGTATTTCACAGAGCGAAAATAATCTTTTTTGCCGTAGAAAAATTCCCCCGCCTTGTTATATTGCTTGCTTACCGCCTGCTCTCCTTTTTGCCCCAGCATATGCATCAAAAATTCGCGGAACAAATCATGAAATTTGTATGTGTTGCTTCCGACAATTCTTAAAAAAGCGTTGTCACGCGCAAGCTCGCCCAGCATTTCCGTGCCGGATGCCTTTATTTTGCTTCCCGTAATTAGCTGTTCGCACAATTCCGGGGTAAGTTCCTCCACGATGGAAACAAGCATCATAAAACTTCTGAACCTATCGTCCCATCTTTCCCAAACGTGCTTTTTAAGAAAATTTTCAAGATAACTGTCGGTCAGTTTAGTTTTGTAGAATTTTTCTTCCGATAAAAGCAATGCACGGATACCAATAGCCCAGCCGCCGGTGGATGCTAAAATTTCATTCGCCTGCATACTTGAGATGGGCTTCCCGTTATTGTCAAAAAAATTTTTAATTTCCTCGCTGGTAAATTGCAGATGGCCGGTATCTACTACAGCCAGTTCTCCCTTAGCCACTATTTCGGAAAAGCTGTCCGGAGGTGCCGTGCGACTAAGAAGCAAAATAGTAAAATTTCCGGGCATTCGCTTGAACAAAATCGGCAACAGGTTGAGAATCTCACCATTGTTAATAACATGCAGGTCATCCAGCACAAGTACATATTCTTCCGGCGTTTCGTTAAATGTGCCTATCGTATATAATGTAAACTCAACAGGTGCCGTTTTATAAGCCGGTTGCGCCGCAAGCTCGCCCAGGGCGGTGTTTTCCGGCTGGAGGCGCACAAGTGCCGATATGAATCTTCTGCAAAATTCAGAGGTTTTATCATCGTGCTCATCAAGGCTGACCCATGCTTGCTTTATGCTCGCAAGGGATTTCTTGTGCTCCAGCCACAAAAAGGACGACACCGTTTTGCCAAATCCGGCCGGTGCGTGCACATATATAATCCGTTTTTCCAAGAGGTTGTCCAATCGCTGCATAAGCGCGGGCCGAGGCACTTGCGATGATGCCAAATCCATAAACACCAACCAAACTGATTTAGTAATATTATTTTTAACACAATTTTTTTGCAAATTCAAGGACAAATTTTATCAACTATACCCCCACAGGGACTTTTTAATAAGCCTCAAAGAAAAAACGAGAATGTGCCGTTCGCGAGACGGCTCCACTCTCGTTTTTTGTTGTAGATTTTTTGGTCGATTAATTAGATAATGTAAATCATGGTTGCAGATAAAGACACGGCACTTGCGAATAAGGATGCCAAAAACGCTGAACTCCGCGCCCAACTGGAAGAACTCCGCAAGCAAATCGGCGAAGTTTGAGTAACAAACAACAAAGACAAAAATATAGACGTTTCCGTTGAAAATGGACTCAGTCATCGCTCAAAAGCCGACGCAGTCGCAACTTTCACTCGACTTTGTCTGTTTCAACTGGAATTGCTATATCGCTATGCATCATGCCCCAATTAACTGGCTCCATGCCGTGCTTTTCCAGGAACTCGTTTGTTTTGGAGAAATGCCTGCATCCAAAGAATCTACCGCCGGCAAGGGGGCTTGGGTGCGCGGCCTGAAGAATCAAATGATTGGGGTTTGCTATTATGCGGCCCTTTGTTTGAGCGTCGCGCCCCCACAGTAGGAAGACCATAGGGGCATCGCGGCGGTCAAGGATATCCATTACGGCGTCGGTAAACTGCTCCCAGCCCTTCCCGGCGTGGGAACGGCTTCGCTTGGCCTGAACCGTCAGCACATTGTTTAACAAGAGTACACCCTGCCGCGCCCAAAACTCCAGATGGCCGTTCTCCGGCGTGGCGCACCCGATATCATCCGCGATTTCCTTGTAAATATTCGCAAGGGAAGGGGGAATCCGCGCCCCCGGCTTTACGGAAAAGGATAACCCATGAGCCTCCCCCGGATTGATATATGGGTCTTGCCCCACTATTACGACCTTCACATCCGAATAGGCTGTGAATTTTAGTGCATTGAAAATATCGTACATATCCGGGTAAACTGTAGTGGTCTTATACGCCCGCTTTAGGAATTCCCGCAATTGCAAATAATAATCTTTTTGAAACTCCTCCGCCAGTAGGCCGTCCCAGTCGTTGTTCATTTTAATCATGAAAAATGTCCTTTATCCGATTTCATAACCGCTAGGCAAATCCGACGGGCTCATTACGCTGACAATTTCAATTTTCTGATTAATGGGCTCTACCAAATCAACCAGTTCCGTGCTGCCCCAGATTCTTATTACGGGGCGCAGGCGATGAGCCTGGCCGCATTCGACAACCATGCCCAGCCGACCGTCGGAAAGCTCCACAATGGTATTTAGAGGATAAATCTCCAGCTTTGAAAAGAAAGCCTTTACAATGTCAAATTCGAAAGCTTTGCCTATATCCCTCCGGATTATTTCAAAAGCGTCCGAGGGTAGCATCGGCGAACGGTAAGGGCGGAAAGACGTTATCGCGTCGTAAACATCTGCAACGGATATGATTTTGCTAAAAAGTGGTATGTCCTTGCCTTTAAGCCCCTTGGGGTAGCCCGAGCCGTCTGTTCTCTCATGATGGAACATGATGCCGTTCCACAGCTCGTTATCGCCCACGGCGTATTTTTTAAGAGTCGCCGCGCCCAAAACGGGATGGTTCTTAACCGCCAAGAATTCCTCGTCGGTCAGCTTGCCTCGTTTTCCAATAATCGAAAAAGGAAGGAGCTGCTTTCCAATATCATGCATCATGGCGCAACGTCCAAGCCTCTGAAGCGTACCGCTGTCAAGCCCAAGCTCCCGCCCCGTCGCAATCGAAAGTATCGAAACGCTTAGAGAGTGGTGATATGTGTATTCGTCATAGGATTTTAGGTCATTGATGTGGACAAGCCCGGTTGGGTCGGCTTGCAAAGTGCTTAAAAGGTCGTCTACAACATTATTAACATCGTTTACACATCGGTAAGCCGTCGTTTTGTTCATGCCGTCTTTTGAGGAAAAACAGTCAAATAATTGTTTTACGCTTTCAACGGCCTCTTCTTTTAATTTCTCGTCTACCACCGACTTAACCGGAACAAAGTTTTTTTCCGGCTGGGGTTTGGGTTTTTCCTGTGGAGGTGCCGCCGCCGTGGGTGCTGCCATGGGCACAGGTGCAGGCTGGGGCTTTTTTGGTACGATTCCTACACCGCCGTCTTTGGGCGATGCGTCGGGAGTGTCTGAAACAATAGTGATTTTTGCCACATTACGGCGTTCAAATGTGATAAGCATGTTCTTGTCCAATTGCATACCCTGACGCGCCAATAGCATGTTTGCACCCGTAGTCGTGGTAATATATACCGGTTCGGCAAGGGTCATGCCCACTTCCGCTTTGCTCGCGTTAATAACTTGTGTATGTATAGCAATCAGCTCCTCTCTTTTCTATAATATATTCTAAACTGCTTCGCAAAATTTTTCAATCTATTTGGCCAATCTATTTGACGACTTTGTCTAAGATATGTATAATATGCCATTGAAACGGAGGAATTTACAATGCATGACATGATAAAGCAGTTGGAGCAATCCCAAATGAAGGCGGAGGTGCCTTCTTTTAATGTGGGCGACACCGTGCGCGTACACGCCAAAATCGTTGAAGGCGCGAAGGAAAGAATCCAGGTATTTGAAGGTGTGGTGCTCAAACGCCAGAACGGCGGCCTGCGCGAAACCTTTACTGTGCGCCGTCTTTCTAGCGGAATCGGTGTGGAAAAAACATGGCCACTGCACTCTCCCCGCGTTGACAAAGTGGAAGTAGTGCGCCGTGGCGTAGTGCGACGCGCCAAGCTGTTCTATCTGCGTGACCGCATCGGAAAAGCGGCCAAAGTAAAAGAAGCGATTTTTGCCAGACCAAAAAAGAATACGATGTGACAAAAGCATGTTAAAAAACCGCATCCAAAACCCAATACTAAGGGGCATAGCAGAGTGGCTGATTGCAATTGCCGTAGCCGCTCTGCTATTCTTAGTGGTGCGTTCATTTTTGTTCCGGGTTGCCCACGTTACGGGCAATTCCATGGAGCCGACTCTAAGCCATGGCGATATGGTGGTGCTTAACCGGCTGTCATATATTTTTACAAGCCCAAGGGTAGGGGATATCGTGGCATTTCCCTTTCCGGAAGACCCGTCTGAATTTTATATCAAACGGGTCGTTGCTGTGCCCGGAGATATTGTAGATTTGCGAAACGGTATTTTTTTTATAAACGGATATATCCTGGAGGATGATTTCTCCCTGGAGCCGACGGTTTCTTTCGGGGACGTCAGCTTCCCCGTAGCCTTGGGAGAAAACCGGTTTTTCGTCCTTGGCGACAACCGCAACGGCAGCATGGACAGCCGCTTCTCCTCCGTGGGGACAATCCACGCCCGCGACATGGTGGGCAGGGTGGCCGTGCGGATTTATCCATTTAACAGGTTGGGGCGTGTGGACTAATGGACATCCAATGGTATCCCGGTCACATGACCAAAACCAAAAGAATGCTTTTGACCCAAATGGGTCTCATTGACGTGGTAATTGAGTTGCTGGACGCCAGAATCCCCCTGTCCAGCCGCAATCCCGACATTGACACCATTGCCAAGGATAAAAAACGAGTACTGTTGCTTAATAAAGCCGACCTTGCAAGCGAGAATATTACAGCCCGGTGGGAGGAACATTTCCGACAAATGGGCTTTTTTACGTTGCCCGTAAATGCCAAGGACAATAAAAAAACAGGCGGCACAGCCAAGCTGGCAGCCCTTTTAAAAGAAATCATGCGCCCAAAGGTAGAAAGCCAGAAAAAACGCGGCCGCATCAACGCCCCCATCCGCGCAATGATAGTGGGCATTCCAAATGTGGGCAAGTCAACCTTTATAAATCAACTGGCCGGACGCGCCGGAACAATCACCGCCGACAAACCCGGCGTAACCCGGGGCCGCCAATGGATAAAAGTCGGCAGCGACTTCGACCTTTTGGACACCCCCGGCGTACTGTGGCCAAAATTCGATGACCAGCAAGTGGGAATTCGCCTAGCCTGCACCGGCGCGATTTCTGACAATGTGCTGGATAAAATTACCCTTGCCACCCATCTGCTGACTTTGCTGACCGACATCGACCCGGCCATAATAGAAAAACGCTATCGTGTAACTACCGCAAGTCTTGCCGGGGCCGCAAGCGCAACCGATGAATCCGGTACTTCCAACGAGGTCAATGTACCCGGTGAAATCAACACACCCAGCGAGGCCGCGTTACAACTTCTCACCGACATCGGCAATGCGCGTGGTTTCAAAATGAAAGGCGGCGTAATAGACCTCGAACGTACCGCAATAATTCTTATAGATGAATTCCGCGGCGGCAAGCTTGGTAGGATTTCCCTAGAATGGCCGGAGTAATTAGCATGTATGAAGATTTAAATAAAATTGATTGGAACTTTTCCGATGCACCACAAGAATCACCATCAAAGCTCCATCCCTATCCTGCGCGATTCATTGAATGCATACCACGAACTCTGATTCAGGTGTTGGGTGTCCCAAAGGATAGTGTTATATTTGACCCGTTTTGTGGCAGCGGCACAACATTGTTTGAAGCACAATGTTTAGGGTATGATTCCATCGGAGTGGACTTAAATCCAATTGCTTGTCTATTAAGCAAAGTAAAAACGCGAAACTTGCCGTTTTCGTTTGTGCAAGCCTATCTGATGGTGCATACAAAAGCTGTGAGTGCATACCGTAGAAATCAATGCGTTCCCGTTATACCAAATCTCGACCACTGGTTTAAGAAAGATGTGCAAATTGCGATATCAACAATAATCTCCGAAATAGCCACTCAAGAAGATGAAGATACGAAAGAAGCCCTTCAGCTTGCCTTGTCAAGCATTATAGTCCGGGTATCAAATCAAGATAGTGACACGAGATACGCTTCTGTGGAAAAATGCATAACTGCCGAAGATGTGTACAATCATTTTCTAAACGCTTGTGAAAAAATGATTCAGAACAAGCCGGAAATTTCAACAGGGGCAACGGCAACTATTATAAATAAAGACATTTTAAGCATAACAAAATCAGACATCGGAACAAATATCGGATTAGTTATAACTTCTCCGCCATACCCAAACGCATATGAATACTGGCTGTATCATAAATACAGAATGTGGTGGCTGGGCTTTGACCCTATTAAGGTAAGGAGCTCTGAAATAGGGGCGAGGCCTCATTATCAAAAGAAAAACGGTCAGACAGAGGTTGATTTTTCTTTACAGATGAACAAATTATTTACTCTCTTTGACACCTGTGTATTAAAGGGCGGTCATATCTGCATTGTAATCGGACGCTCAATAATTAAGGGCAGAGTAATTGACAATGCGGGAATAATCAGTAATCTTGCAAACGAGCATGGTTATTCAAAAGTAGCAAACATTGAGCGTAACATTTCAGCAACCAGAAAATCATTTAATCCGAGATACGGCAAAATAAACTCAGAAAACATATTGGTTTTCAGGAAGGATAAATAAATGAATGTGTGCTTAAAAAAATTTCCGTATAAATACATGGAATATGAAAAAGAACTTATGTATCGTGAGATAACATCATTGCTTCCCGATGCAATGTTTAGAAATACAAAAAGCGGAGTAGTCGTCAATAATATCACCAAAGAACAAATACCTATCTTTGAAAAGCTTACATACTTTATGTCATTTGAACACAACAATCAGGTTCAATATACATTACAGTCAAAACTTGAAAAAAGCAAAAGTCAAAACAGACAGCACACACGCTACTCTACAAATGGATTGCATGAGTACAAAGGTAAATTTAATCCTCAAATTGTTCACTGCATTGTTAATATTCTTGGTATATCCGAAGAAATGAGCGTTATTGACCCGTTTTGTGGCAGTGGTACAACTCTTTTGGAATGCCAGCATATGGGTATTTTTTCAATAGGAGTAGACATTAATCCGTTTGCTGTTTTTTTAGCAAATGTAAAAACCGCTTCACTGACGATTAACACTGAGTATGCAAATAAAGTTTTAGAAAAAATAATTAACACTGATTTGCCACAACTTGATTTCAACGACGAAAGCGCGAGAATTTTATATTTAAAAAAATGGATTCCAACGGATGTTTTAACTGTTATAGAAGGTATTCGAAATCTGCTGGCCGAAGAGTCTGTTTTGATATCAAATTTTTTCAAAGTATTAGCAAGTGATTTAATCCGGGATTATTCATATCAAGAGCCTTCTGATTTAAGAATAAGAAGAAGATTCTCCCCTTTGCCGGAAGTCAGCTTTATGGATGCTTTTTATGCAAATGCCAAAAAGCATCTGAGCCGGATACCCTCAAATTTCATTGAATGCAATAAGGAGCCAAACTATGCAATTAATTGTGATATAAAAAAAGATGTGCCGGAGTTAAATAAATTTCAGTTTGATACGGCGATAACAAGTCCTCCATATGCAACGGCTTTACCATACATTGACACACAGAGGCTTAGTTTAGTTTGGTTGGGGCTTTGCACTCCGGGTGATATTGCAAAACTGGAAGCTTCTCTGATTGGCAGCAGAGATATGTATAATGGCGAAAAACAGCTTTGGAAAGCTTCAATTGCAAAAAATTCAGAACATTTGCCCGCCAATGTAATGAATATAATAATCGACATGCAGGCATCCCTTACAGGGGATGACGGCTTTAGGAAACAAGCTGTTCCTGTTTTACTGTATCGTTATTTTGCCGACATGCGCCGCATGTTTGCCCAAATGAAGAACAGAGTAAAGGAAAATGGATTTTTCTCTTTAGTTATAGGCCATAATAAAACGACATTGGGTGGAAAAATTTTCAATATAGATACTCCTCAGTTGCTTGGTCTTTTAGCGGAAAATTGCGGATGGTCGGTTATAGAGAAATTGCCATTGCAAACATATAAACGATATGGACTTAATAGCAAAAACTCAATTAATTGTGAAACATTGTTGATATTGCAAAATAGGGGAGGGTAATATGGAATTCCTGTTACAACCGGGAGTATATGGTACCGGCTCTACAACAAGCTTATTAAAAATGCTTGACAATATGTGGCTAAAACGCCACATGGTAGGTAGCGGGACTTTATATGTACTTTCCGGATTTGCAAATTATAACGGAGGGGTTCGTTTTTATCCTTATTTCTCTCAGCATGTACAGCAAGGAGGCAAAATAATTGCCATTTTTGGTGGCAGCAAATCTCAGCGATTAAGCAGTATTCAAGCGGCCAAAGCACTCTTGCAATGCGGTGCCGATGTGCATGTAATCAACAGAAAGCGGCTTGTTCATGCTAAATGCTATGGTTTTGAATCAAGTTCATCTGAAGAATTAGTTATTACCTCCGGCAACTTTACAGGGCCGGGGATGTCTCAAAACGTAGAGGCTGCTATTCACATAGATAATAAGCACATCTTAGAAATGAATTTTTCATGGAAATCCCTTGTTGAAAGCATATTTCGCCAAAGCTGGGACATATATCAGCTTGAGTTATCGGATATTGTGGGAAACCCCGGATGGTCTCTTTTGTATGACGAAACTTATGCAATGGGTAAGCTTGACGAATCGCAAGAACTCACCATGATAATAACATTAAGTCACTCGGATACAGCCAGAATACAGGCTTCTCCCGGTTCGAAAGCTGGCCTTGGCACACAATACTTCTGGTTAAGCAAGGGAACTTTTGATTTTTTCCCGGCTCTAACCGAAAAGAACAAACGCGGCATTAAAAACACATACTCGTGCAATATTAATATAAACTATATTGATATTGGCGTTAAACAACCGGCAAAGGTCACATTTGAATCAGATAATAATCTTGATTTCCGGCTTGGCACAGGCGCGTTAAGATATACAAAAATTGCAGGGGAAAATGATTTGGCACTATTAACAAGATTGTCTGAATATGATTATGAACTGCGGATAGTGAAATCTTCTGCGGCACACTATTCTCACCTTCTTAAATATGCAACAACTTATATAGGGCATTTTGGAAAACGATTCGGTTACATTGGTAATGATGAGCTAAAAAGCATTGAATCTCTTTTCTCCATCGGGACATAATAAAAGACGCATACAAAAATGCGTCTTTTTAATATGGAGGGATTTATGGATATTAACTGTACACATTCGTGCTTCTACCAGCACGAGGGCAAATGCACATTACAGGAGCTTCCGGCCTATACCAATACAACACGAACGGCCCACGATATAGACTGCCCGTATTTTTCGGATGGGCAAGGCCGGTAATGAAGTAGCAGGTAACGCTTATCTTCTGGGCGGGTGAGCGGCAAAAGCTTCAACAATGCCATTATAAATAGCCTGGGCCAGCTGCCACTGATATTGAGCAGTAGCCATTCTGGCGGCCTCGTAAACATTGGTAATAAAGCCCACTTCCAACAGCACGGCGGGCATTTCGGTCTCCCGTAGGACAACAAAGTCATTTCCAACAAACAGACGGCGGTCATGCGCACCGGTTTGTTCTATTTTATGCCGTTGCATGATGTTTGCAAGCTGGCGACTGTTCATGACATTGTTAGGATTCGCCTGTTCAAGCTGGCTGACACTGTACCAGGTTTCGATGCCGTGAACATGCAAAAGATGAGGCGGAACGGCGTTTACGTGAACGGAAACAAATAAATCTGCGCCGATTCCGTTAGCAATTTCCGCGCGTCTAAGATTCGCCACGGTGGAATCATCGTGGCGGGTCATATATGCGCGGATAAACGGGTCGGCATCCAGCAATTGCATGACCTTGTGGGAAAGTGCCAGCACATAATCCTTTTCCACGATGCCGTTGTGGATAGCTCCCGGGCACGCACCGCCATGGCCCGGGTCGATTACTACGATAAACGGGAAAACCTCCCGTGGCAAATGGGCGCGAATAACAAAATAATTGGCATTTTCATGCACCGAAAATGTTAAAACACGGGCCGTATTAAATGTCAGCAAGACGTTGCCGTCGGTTGCGCGGGAGATGTTTACGGAATTGATATATCCATCCAGAACGCTGAGTTCTCCGCGCCCAAGCACCTCCGCGCTGGAGGGCAGAACAATAGTATAGCGATAGCGCAAATATTCATCTATATGGCGCACATGATTTATGTCCATGGCAAAATCCCGGGAAATAAGAAGCTCCCGTCGGGTGGAATCATATCGAACGCCCGTGATGCCGTGATGCAGCACAAACGCGACGGAATTTGTGCTGTGGGCAATACTAAAGGAGGGCCAGTTTTCACCAACATGTACATTTATATAGGCCGTTCCGTCGGCGCGCTGTCCGGTGGTAAAATGCGACGCGAAAACGCCGCCCGGTACAAAACCTCCCGCCGTCGCCATGGATGCGTTGTCAATGTTAATTGTTAAAAATTGCGGAAAACCTTCCGTTGAAATACGGATAGACGGCAATACATCGCCCTGAATCAGCAAGGAATCGGAAAAGGCGTCTGATTGAGCTATGATATTGGTAATCCGATTGCGAGAAAACGCGACTGTCAGCACCTGCCTGTCCGCCGAAAGAGAAACGCTAAACTCCGCAGGGCCAACCACGTCAAATACTACCCGGGTCACTCTGGGCGCGGTATTGGAAAATTGCGACGCCCGAACTCCGCTGATGGGCACAGAAGCATCTACATAGTGAACCCCGGATATAAGGGACACCGCGTTTTGAATATCCACCACCAGCCGGTTATCCGGCAACAGGAAATAATTTACCCCCGTAATGGGCAGCGAAGCTACTATTACATATGCGGCGGTTCCGGTTTCACGGGGAGTTTGAAGCGCGGTAATTGTAGTCTCGGGATGGGGAATCGTTTGAATGGGCGCGGTAGACACGTCAATAGCAAGGTCGGGATTGTATTCCGGCGTTGCCACCGTTACCCCCGGAGGCGGAAGCTCATTCGGCGCGCCCTCCCATGGAAGTTCCTCCTTGTCCGACACGTAAATTTCATCACCGGGCTCGCCACCGGAAGGAGGCAGGGT
Organism: Defluviitaleaceae bacterium; assembly: GCA_009788085.1. Taxonomy (GTDB): domain Bacteria; phylum Bacillota; class Clostridia; order Lachnospirales; family WQUN01; genus WRAH01. The sequence continues at coordinate 10,188 of WQSB01000020.1, read as the reverse complement.
AATAATGGGCATTCCGTTTGCGTATCCGTTTTGCGGGGGCAGGGGAATGATAGGAATTTCGGAAATGGGGGGCAAAAGGCTTTCATTGCCATTTTCATCCCCCTGAGAATTCACAATGGCGGTGCGGGTTTCGTTGCACCAATCAACACACAGCCCAAAAGCCTCCGCCGGGAATCTTAGTGGAATCAAAGTACGGTCATTTACCATGATAGGTGCCAGCTGCATCATAATCGACTCGCCGTTTAAGCGAGCCTCACGAAGCCCAACGGTCATAACAAGCACATCATCGCCATGGAAAACGCTCACCTGCCTATGCCCGCCATGCCAGCCCACAACGCCGCCGACCCGCTCGAAAACATCCCGGGCGGGCACCATGACTCGCTCATCAACCATAACAGGCGGCGCGGATAAATTATGTATCTCCTGTCCGTCAATAACAAGCCGGATATCCGCGCCGTAAACAGTTATCGGAAAAGCCACGGCAAATATAAAAATAAGTACAATTAAAATTCTTTTCATAACATTCCCCCCGATTTATGTCGAGCTTTGCTGGAACGCTATGATAAACAAAAAAAAACCGCCGCGCAAGATGCGCAACGGATTTGTAAGAAATTGCTTGTGTGATTACTTGCCGTTTACAGCGTCACGAAGCTTTTTGCCAACTTTGAAGCGAGGTGCTTTTGAAGCAGCAATTTTCATGGGCTTGCCGGTTTGCGGATTGCGTCCTTCGCGCTCGGCGCGTTCTACCACGTCGACGGTAAGGAATCCTACCAACTGAACCTTCTGGCCTTGTACCAGTGCGTTAGTAACGACGTCCTCAAAAGCTGAAAGAAACTTTTCAGAGTCTTTCTTGGTAAGGTCGGATTTTGCCGCTACCGCCGCAATAAGTTCCGTTTTGTTCATTCCATATCCTCCTTTAGATTGAGCCGCCAAGGGCGGAATTATCTGGACTGCTCGTATTTATAAACTCTTCTGTCGCGTTTGTCAAGGAAAATTCAGCATTTATGTCTAAAACACCCGCAAGCTTCACTATAAGCAACATTATTTTGCCAAATTCTTCATTTAGCATAACTTTTTCACATTTGTCGAATTCCAGCTCAATGAACTGTAATTTAATAAAAATTTCCTTGATAAGCTCCCTCGCTTCCGGCGCACTCTGCTTGGAGCGCAGAATAACCTTTGCAGCCCTTGTCAGCGCAGGCAAAGCCTTTGGCACAGCCTCCATGGCCTCTTTTGGTGTCTTGTGCCGCTCCTTGGCTTTGTTTCCCTCCCAAACCGCTACGACTTCCTCCGCACTAACCGCGCTGTCTTCCCCAAAAACATGGGTATGCCGGCTAACAAGCTTGTGCGCAATTTCTTTTATAACATCGTGAATAGTAAATTCTCCGGCCTTTTCGGCCAGCTTGGAATGAAATACCACTTGCAGCAGCAAATCCCCAAGCTCTTCCCTTAGTGAAGCCATATCCTTCTTATTAATAGCCTCAATAACCTCGTAGCTCTCCTCCAACAGATATTGCCTCATGCTTTCGTGAGTCTGAGCCCTATCCCAAGGGCATCCATTTTCCCCCAAAAGTATATCCATTAACCCCAAAAAATCCTCAAGAGTCATAGCGTCCCACCATTATAGTATCATTTTCTTGTAAAATTATATCACAACTTAAAAAAATGCGCCCGCAAGGGTGCATTTTTTTGATGTTTCGCGAGTTTTCACATTTTATACTGTCAATCTTCCTTTGTTTACTTGAGGACAGTATTACTGCTCCATTTGCCGTCCTAGGAAATTAGCCGCGCTGACGGCCAGCTTGCCCTCGACTTCGCCCATTCTCTTATCCGGTGAAAGCAGAACAACCGCGCCAAGAACATCGCCCTCGGCTATGATGGGTGCGATGTATTCGTTGCTGTAGGTGCTTGGGTCGTCTTCTTCAAGGATGGGAACAAAGGACGCATCACTTCTGGTGGCGGATACCGCGCTGCGCTGGTTGATTGTACGCTCCAAAGCAGGGGAGATGTTTTTGTCCAAAAATTCCTTTTTCGCGCCGCCGGAAACGGCAATGATTTGGTCCTTGTCCACAATGCAGGTGATGTGGCCTGATGTCTGACTCAGTGTCTCCGCATATTCTTTGGCAAAGGTGCCCAGCTCACCGATGGGCGAATATTTTTTGAGGATAATCTCACCTTCGCGGTCGGTGAAAATTTCCAATGGGTCGCCCTCACGAATTCTCAAGGTTCTTCTGATTTCCTTGGGGATTACGACTCTTCCAAGGTCGTCTATCCGTCTTACAATGCCTGTTGCTTTCAAATTTGTGGCCTCCTATCAATATATACAAATTTTTTCAATATCGAGCTTTTCATATTATCTGTAAAATTTTAAGGAAATATACAAGAAGAAAGGCTGTTAAATAACAGCCCCTGAAAATCATTTCATATTTTAGACTGCGCGAGCCATTTCCGCTAGCTTTGAAAAGGCGGTGGCATCATTGACGGCCATTTCCGCCAGGATTTTTCTGTTAATGTCTACTCCGGCTTTTTTTAGGCCGCTCATGAAGCGGCTGTAGCTTAAGCCATGTTCGCGCGCGGCGGCGTTTATGCGGGTTATCCACAGGCGGCGATATTCGCGCTTGGTTTGCTTGCGTCCGGCAAATGCCGCTGCCATTGCCCGCATAACCGCTTGTTTGGCTGCGCGGTATTGTTTGCTGCGCGCACCGCGATACCCGCGGGCTAGTTTTAACGTTCTTTTATGTCTTTTTTTAGCGTGCAACGCACCTTTTATTCTAGCCATAATTTATTAATCCTCCTTTTTATGCGTATGGCAACATTTGCCGTACGGCCGCTTCGTTGGTTTTATCTACCATAGCCATTTTCCGAAGGGTCATCTTACGCTTAGGGGATTTCTTGGTTAGTATATGCGTTTTGTTTGCCCTGGGATGCTTGAACTTTCCTGTTCCGGTGACTTTGAATCGCTTCGCCGCCGCCTTTTTTGTTTTTAACTTCGGCATACTATTGCTCCTTATTCTCCAGTCTCTCTTTTTCCTGCTTTTCTCGCTCTTTTTCCATTTTGTCCTTTTCCGCTTGGGTTTTTGGGGCCATAAACATGGCCATATTACGCCCTTCCATTTTTGGGGGCTTTTCTATGTTGCCATATTCCGCCAGCTGAAGGGCTATGTCGTTCATAATGGTGTAGGCCACCTCTGTGCGCCCAAGCTCGCGGCCGCGGAAACGAACGGTGATTTTTACCTTGTCACCGTCTTTTAAGAATTCCGTTGCCTTTTTCACCTTTACCCCGATGTCGTGCTTGTCTGTGTTGGGCGAAAGGCGGATTTCCTTGATATCAACGGTACGCTGCTTCTTTCTGGCTTCTTTTTCCTTCTTTGACTGTTCAAACCTAAACTTGCTGTAGTCCATGATCTTGCATACCGGCGGCTTTGCCGTCGGTGAGATTTTGACCAAATCCAGACGCTTTTCGTCTGCCATACGCTGGGCGTCACGTCCCGGCATTACGCCAAGCTGCGTGCCGTCCGCGTCAATGAGGCGCACCTCACGGTCTCGAATCTGCTCGTTGATCATTAAGTCGGTGATACTGACTCACCCCTTTACATTAAAAAAGTAGACCGCAAAAGTCTACCACCAGCCCCCCATTATAATGGAAGGAATGCATATAACCCTTAAGCGCATGGCGTGGGGTGAGAAGTGGCACTTCTGCTTCGCACACGAATATAGCAGATAATTTCGGAATTGTAAAGGGATTTTTGACAAATTCTTAGAGGCTTATTAAAATGTGTAAAAAATTTTTCTCACTGAATCCACTATAGGAGGAATTTTTATGACTTTTGACGATTTGAAGCAAATTAAAAGTGAAGCGGAAAGAGTTTCTTCATTATATAAGCTGTTCAATGAGGACGCTCGTTTGAATCATTCAAAAGCGGCGCGTGTTGAATTTTTGACCAATGTACACATCATCGAAAGATATCTCAAGGTCGGAAGCAAAATCATGGACATCGGCGCGGGTGCGGGTGAGTACAGCTTATATTTTGCGGAAAAAGGCTATGATGTAACCGCTGTCGAGCTTGCGGAAGAAAATATAAAAGCATTTCGGGCCAAGCTTCGCCCGGAGCTGGCTGTCGGCCTGCATCAGGGCAACGCCTGTGATTTGTCTGCGTTTTGCGATGACTCTTTTGACGTTGTGCTGGTTTTTGGGCCTTTGTATCATTTGGAGAAGAGGGAAGACAGAAGCAAGTGCATCAGCGAGGCCAAGCGCGTTTGCAAAAAAGGCGGCGTTATTTTCTTTGCGTTTATCTCCAACGACATGGTAATTCTAACGGAAAGCTTTTGTTATGACGCAAATTATTTCACCGGCGACACATACGACCATAATAGCTTCAAGGTGAAGGATTTTCCCTTTGTATTTTTTACGGTTGAAGTAGCGCGAAAAATGATTTTGGATGAAAAAATACAAATTTTGACCGAAGTTGCTTCGGATGGTGTAAGCGAGCTGCTGGCGGATAAAATAAATACTATGAGCGACAAGAACTATGAGCAGTATTTGAAATACCATATCTACTGTTGCGAAAAACCGGAAATGCTTGGCAGAAGCAACCATATTTTATTTGCAGGTAAAAAGTAGGCCGCGAAAGGAGCTTTTAAAAAATGCCAATTATTAAAGCGTATGTAATGCCTCACCCGCCTTTGGCTGTGCCGGAGGTAGGCCGGGGGAAAGAGCGCGGAATTGCGGCAACGCTCGCCGCGATGGAACAGGTAGCGGGGGAAGTCGCGGAGGTGAAGCCGGACACGATTATTTTTATCACGCCCCACGGAACGATGTATGGCGATTATTTTCACATTTCGCCAGGGGAAAAAGCGAGAGGGGATTTTGCGCGATTCGGTACGGATGGTGTGCAAGTAGACGCCGTTTACGATACCGCGATGGCGGAGGAAATATCCCGGCTGGCTGGGGAACGCGACGTACCCGCCGGAATACAGGGCGAAGGAGACCCTTCGCTGGACCATGGCGTGACCGTTCCCATGTATTATATAAATAAGAAGCTTCGGGATTATAAAACCGTGCGGATATCTCAATCGGGGCTTGACCCGGCAGCGCATTACCGGATGGGGCAGATTTTGGCGGCTGCGGCGGAAAATCTCGGCCGGAAGGTTATCGTAATCGCATCAGGGGATTTGTCCCATAAGTTAGCGGACGACGGCCCATATGGTTACACCCCGGAGGGCGCGGTATTTGACAGGGAAGTAATGGCTGTTCTTGGGGCAGGGGACTTCCCCGCGCTTATGGAGATGGACAGTAAGCTACGGGAAAAGGCCGCCGAATGCGGCTACGGTTCCTTTGTGATGTTGGCGGGATGCTTTGATGGCGTGGGTGTTAGAGCGGCACAGATGTCCTACGAAGGGCCCTTTGGAGTGGGATACGGAGTGGTAAGCTTCGCCCCGGCAGAGGCTGCTCAAGGTTTTGTTCACACCCCCTTAGACCCATACCGCGCCTTGGCCAAGCAGTCCTTGGAATACGGCTTAAAAACGGGCTGTCTGATGCCTTTGCCGCAAAATCTTCCGCCGGAAATGCTTTCCCGCAGGGCGGGGGCTTTTGTGTCGATTCACAAGAACGGTCAGCTGCGCGGATGCATAGGCACAATCGCGCCCACGACGGAGAATATCGGCTCGGAGATTATCCAAAACGCCGTATCGGCAGGCCTGCAAGACACACGCTTTCCCCCGGTGGACGCCTCCGAGCTGCCATTTCTTGCCTATAAAGTAGATATCCTCGAAGCTCCGGAGGAAATTGACCACGCCGGAGATTTGGATGTAAAGCAATACGGCGTCATAGTGGAAAGCGGCCGCAAACGCGGGCTTCTGCTCCCCAATCTGGATGGTATTGATACTGTGGCACAGCAAATCGAAATCGCCCGCCAAAAAGCTGGAATATCCCCATCGGAGGCGATTTCGCTAAAGCGGTTTAAGGTAGTAAGGTATGAATAACGCAAAAACAGTGGCTTGCGGGATTTGCCCTCATGATTGCATGATTCAACCGGGGGAAAGCGGCATTTGCGGCGTACGACGGAATGTTGACGGACTCATTGTGTCGGAAAGCTACGGCCGCGTGACCTCCATTGCCCTTGACCCCATCGAAAAAAAGCCCCTGCGAATGTTTCACGAGGGGGCAATGATTCTGTCAATCGGAAGCTACGGATGCAATTTGCGTTGTCCGTTTTGCCAGAATCATGAAATCGCAATGCCCCGGGGTGAGGTGCGCACAAGCACAAGCACACCGCAAGAAATTCTGGCACTGGCACAAGCTGCCGTATCACAGGGTAATATCGGCGTGGCCTACACCTATAACGAACCTCTAATCGGTTATGAATTTGTATACGATTGCGCACGGCTGATTAAATCGGCGGGGCTAAAAAACGTCGTTGTCACCAACGGATTTATCAGGGAAAAGCCGCTGGAAAAGCTACTGCCCTTCATCGACGCAATGAATATAGACCTAAAGGGTTTTTCCGAAGAATTTTACAAAAAAATCGGCGGCAGCCTTGAGCCTGTAAAGGCAACAATAAAACGCGCCGCCGAGGTCTGCCATGTAGAGGTTACGACCTTGGTAATCCCCGGCGAGAACGAGCGCGACATCGAGCCCATTGCAGCTTGGCTCGCAAGTGTCAACCCTGCAATTCCGCTGCACCTGTCCCGATTCTTCCCGCGTCATGAGTATTCCGGGCGTGAAGCTACAACAAGGGAGACAATTTTAAAGCTGGCCGAAGCCGCCAAGGGTCATCTGAAATTTGTCTTTACAACAACCTACTAAACGCCAAGCAAATCAGCACTATTCCGGCGGCCCATGAGATGTTAAAGGGCAATTTATCCGCCAGTTTATGCCCCAGCCGCCGCCCAAGCACCAATGCCGCGAAATTCGTCACCAGCGACCAAATCATAACCGCCCATGGATTTACACCCGCCAGCGCGGCGGCGAAACCCACGGCCATTCCGTCCAGCGACAGCGACACGGCCAGAGCCACAGCTTCCGCCGGGGAAAGATGCGCGGATACATCGGCGTCGGCAATCTCCGGGTCGGCGTACAGTCGCAGAATAAAATGTATATCAAAAACGGAAAATTTAAAGGCTTTATCCAGCTTGGTATGCTTGCGGATGATGCTTTTTACAATGCCGTCCAAAAGCTTGATTAATCCGATGGCAAACAGCACCGTAAACGCAATCCCTGTCGCAAAACCATCCGGCAGAAGGGGCTTCAGCCAGTGCCCAAGGAGCATCGCCAGCCCGATTGTCGTACAGCAGATTAAATTTATAATCTGCACCGATGCCGCGGGTATCCGAATTTTTTTGCTTCCATATGCAAAACCGGCCGTAAAAGCGTCAATAGACAGGCTCGACGCAAGCACGGCCGCTTCTATTATATGAAACAAAGTATCACGCCCTTGCGCACAAACTCTTCTTAATTTATGCGGAAACAGGCAGATTTGTGATGCTGTTTTTTCTGGTTAAAAACCTTTGTCCAAATCATCTATAATATAGCGTTTTCAGTTGAAAACAGCGAAGTCGAGCGCGTGTCGCGACTGCGTCGGCGGCGTTTTTGCGCGATGACTAAGCCCATTTTCAACGGAAACGTCTATAAAATCCCAAGCTGAGTAAACCGATTGCCCAATGCGAATCACCCATTCAGCATAATATTATAATATTGGGTGGCAAATCACCGGCAGTACCCACAAGAAGCTGTGAACGTTATAACAATATAGGCGGTGTGTAAGTTACTCCCTTGAGTGCGTAAGTTACTCCATCTTCCGGCACAACGAAAAAGTTTTGATAGACTTGTTTTACAACGAGCGATACAGCTTTGCGGCAACGACTGGAAGCGCAAGGGGGTGTCTTATGAATCCAAACTGGCTACAGATTTTTTTATCCTTACTGCCGTTGCCTTTAATGATGTACGTCTTGCTTTCCGCGCCAACAAGCGTTGAAGAAGAAAATAAAAAGAGGATTGTCGCAGGGAAGCAAGCCATAACGCATGAGGAATTTCAACGAAGAATTAAAAAGGCTCGAATAACTGCTTGCGCTGTCCTTGTGCTATGTTGGGCGGTTGGGTTGGTTATTCTTTACATTTAACAAGCGAAATCACAGGAACAACGGTACTAAAGTTTATCGGCGTTTTATCGGGCATTTTAGGTTATCGCATTACTCATTACAAATTAACAGGGATAACCGCGATAAACTGGCTCATAGTTGGCGCAACATTCGTTGCCCCTGTAATAACTCTTGTAGCGACAATGAATGATTAAAAGCAAATTTGAATAAAGGGGATATTAACCATGAGTGCAAAAAGAAAAGTAGCATGGCAACAATTCAGTAATGAAATTCAAGCAACATATGTTAAAAGAGGGCTTTTGAAAAGCGATAAAATCGAAGCGACATTTCAAAATTGGCAAATTGTTTATGATTTTTTCACCATGCCAATAGGGGCTGTTGTTGCTATCTATACACGGATTCGCACACCCTTTGTAGTAAAATCTGATTTTAAGTTTCGTATTTCTAAAAAGAATTTTCTTAATAAGGTTGCCGAAAAATTTAGGGATTCTGATGTTACAACAGGAGATTCACGCATTGATGATATTTTCGTTATACAAAGCAATTCTGCCGAAAAAGTAAAAAATCTGCTGTCTGATGAAAAAATAAAAGCCCTTTTACTTGGAAAAGCCGACTTGGATTTCGAGGTTTCTCATGGATATTCGGGCATTGGGCGGCAATTTCCTAATAATGGTGACGGACTAAGTTTAGTCGTACTATACGAAAGCAGAGACAAAGACAGGTTAATGCTTATTTATAATCTGTTCGGTGAAATTTTAACCTCTCTTTTAGAAGCAAGCGATATTGATGACGCGCCTAATCATATAAAACTTTGATGACGGGTAAATTGGACAATAGGAGGTAATAAAATGAAAGAGATTCTGAATGTAAAAAACATCACAAAAAATTTCAAGTTGACAAAAAAGCAACAAGCGTCAAAAAACATCAACAAGCCGTATTTCGCCGCTGTTGATAATGTAAGTTTCAAATCATACGAAGGGGAGGTTTTTGGGCTGTTGGGGCCAAATGGTGCAGGAAAAACCACAACCATGCGTATGATTGCCACGCTTATCAACGCAAGCGAGGGTGACGCGGATGTTAAAGGCTTCAGCATTATAAAGCAACCGTTGGAAGTACGGCGCAATATCGGGTTTCTTACGAACGAATTAAAATTGGACGAGTTTTTTACACCCAATTTTCATTTTGATTTTTTTGCCGAGCTTCGTGGGATTCCTAAAAATGTGGCTAACCGCAGAAAAGAAGAATTGTTTGACCGTTTTGGACTTGGGCAATATGCAGACGTAAAAATCGGCAAACTCTCTCAAGGAAATAAACAAAAAGCCTCCCTTGCCATTTCCATTGTACACGACCCTGCTATTGTTATTTTTGACGAGCCCACCAACGGCTTAGATGTAGTCACTGCAAAGGTAGTGACGGATTTCCTTGTGCAGCTTAAACAAAGCGGAAAAAGTGTCATACTTTCAACGCATATCTTCGGACTGTTGGAAAATTTATGTGACCGTGTGGGTATTATTATTAACGGAAAAATGGTTGCGTGTGATACGGTTAAGGTTTTGGCGGGCGAAAAAAACCTTGAGGATATGTTCTTCGATATATACCGCAAAACCACAAAGGAGGCTCTGTAACCATGAAAAATGTTGTGTTTGCTGTAATGAAAAAGGAAATTATCAGGATTTTTAATGACAGAAAACTACTTTTTGCGGCGGTTATTTTGCCGGGCGTTTTGGTTTTTGCCGCAATGACTCTTACCGGGCGAATGTCCGAGATGATGGCGGGTGTTGATGAAAACCATGTATATGATGTTCACGCTGTAAATTTACCCGATTCAATGGCTGCGCTTTTTGCCCCGCAGGAACTAAGGATAAATATTATTCCGACAACTTTGGCGGACACGCAACGAATAAGGCAAGAAATTGCCGACCAAAACACGGACATTTTACTGGTGTTCCCACCGAATTTTGAAGCAGATGTAGCAGTTTTTGACCCAAGCACGGCAACCGTACCCGCCCCAAATATTGAAATGTGGTCTAACACGGCAAACGCATCATCCGCAGAAGCCAGAAGCATAGTCGCCGCTTTAATAAATGCCTA
>WQSB01000019.1 GCA_009788085.1 Defluviitaleaceae bacterium | reverse complement strand
TTTTTCTGACCGCTGTAATGCACCGCTTGGCTTCGCAGTCATTCCGCAATCCACATCTGAGTGCCACACCCAACCGCCGCACACCCCAAATTAGACTGACGTGTTCAGGGGAGCAGCCAAAGGAGAAATTTTTATGGGTAAAAGAAATGATTTGCTTTCCATTGGGGAAATCTCTAAATTAACCAATGCTGGAATACAGGCCCTGCGTTATTACGACCGCATAAATATTCTTAAGCCGTCTTATGTGGACCCGGATACGGGTTATCGTTACTATTCATGGGACCAGACATATTTTTTAAATTTAATACAAAACTGTGTTTCGTTGGAAATACCTCTGGACGAGTTGCGCGGCTTGGACAATATGGACAAGCTGCAAGCCTTTATTGAACGGAACAAAGCCGTTGCCGAGAGGAAGGCCGCTATATTAAACGCGGTTGTAATCGCGTACAATGACATACTAAAAAAGATGGAATTTGGAAAGTCATGCATTCCCCGGAAGATATATTCACGGGAATTTTCAGAGAAGTTTTATTATTTGAAGCCTTGCGAGAAGCCGATAAAAAGCTCAAGCTGGCTTGAAATGCTTTATAATATGGCACATGAGCTGTTCGGCGAGAATTTTAACCGCATAACAGAGCATGACGAGCCTGATGAGGTTGCATCAACGCGGGATTTTGGGTATATGTGCCAATATTCACCAGAGGGTATCCGTTACTATGCCTATGCGGAGGTTTTAGAAAAATGGGGCTTTGGGAACACCATAAAAATCCCCGCCGGAAATTATTTTTTCCGGCATGACGAAAGCAGCAAAATAAACGACGCCCCAGAAATTTTCAAAAAGCATCTGGATGGAATAGATACCTTCACGGTAGTTGAAACGGAAGAATCGTTCCTAAGCAAAGCCGGAATAGGCCGGCCGATGTATGAGCTTAGACTTTTAAAAGAATAGTTTGACATGTTCATGCGGACTTTGTATAATTCCCCGGTGGTAGTAATTTTTCCATTGTCTCGGAAGGAGTATTTTAAATGATTGTCCCAAAAAGAAGAACATCCAAGGCAAGACGCGATAAAAGGCGCGCACAAACTTGGAAAATCGCCAAGCCAACCCTTTCGCCATGCAGCAAATGCGGTGAGCTTGCGCCATCTCATCGTGTGTGCAAAAGCTGCGGTTCTTATAACAGGCGCGAAATCTTGAAAAAAGCTGAATAGTTAAACACGGACTTAAGGGCGTAAAGGAAGCGTATGCCGGAGTCCGTGTTTTTTTGTGTTTGGAAGCAAGGAGCTTGCATATGAATAGATTAACCATAGCGGTGGACACTATGGGCGGAGACTTGGGGGCGGAAGCCGCGGTCGAGGGTGCGGTTCGGGCGGTGGAGGAATTCGGCAATGTGCATTTAGTCCTTGTAGGGCCGGAAGATGAGCTTGCCGGTTTGTTAAAAAAGCATTCCCATACCGGACGCATCGAAATTCTGCACGCGCCGGATGTTATTTTGCCAAGCGAGAGCCCCACACTGGCGTTTCGGCGCAAGAAGGAATCCTCTATTGTGGTGGGCCTTAAGCACGTAAAAGACGGCCATGCGGGCGGTTTTGTATCGGCGGGCTCCACCGGCGCGTTATTAACGGGCGCGACGGTGCTTATCGGCAGGCAACAGGGCATTGAGCGGCCCGCGTTGGGTACGCTTCTGCCTACGCCAAAGGGCTTTACATTGCTGATGGACAGCGGCGCGAACATGGACGCAAAGCCGTCTTGGTTGAAGCAGTTTGGCGAAATGGGCGCGGAGTACATGCAGCGGTGTATGGGGGTCACAAACCCTCGCGTGGGGCTTATTAACGTGGGCTCCGAGGAAGAAAAAGGCAATGCCGCCGCCAAGGAAGCGTTTCTTTTGTTAAAGGAATCCGGACTGAATTTCATCGGAAACATCGAAGGGCGCGAGATTCCCGCCGGTGCTGTGGACGTGGCCGTATGCGACGGCTTTACAGGCAATGTTATTCTCAAATTTATGGAGGGCTTTGCCAAAACCATGATGGGCATGATAAAGGAAGAAATCACGTCCTCGCCTATATCCTCCATAGGCGGAATGTTGGCCAAAGGCGCGTTCCGTAAGCTTAAAAAACGCTTCGATTACCGCGAAGTCGGCGGCGCACCGTTCCTTGGCCTAAATCATATCGTAATCAAAGCCCATGGCTCGTCGGACGCGCTGGCCATTAAAAACGCCATTCGGCAATGTATAGTGTTCGAGAAAGGAAAATGATTATGGAATTCGAAAAAATCCGCGACATTATCGCGGAACAAATGAGCATCCCCAAAAGCTCAATTGCACCGGAAACAACCTTCCGGGAGGACCTCAACGCGGACTCTTTGGATATCTTTCAAATAATATCGGATTTGGAAGAGGTCTTTGGTATGGAGTTTGACGACGGAGATGCGGAAAGCATCGTTACGGTGGGCGACGCCGCCGAATACGTGAAAAAAGCCCTGAACTCATGAGCGATGAACTGCAAACCCGTCTGGGGTATACATTTAAGCGTCACAATCTCTTGCGCCACGCGATAACTCACGCCTCTTTTGTACACGAGCAAAAACTGAGCACCTCCGAGTCTAACGAACGCCTGGAATTTTTGGGCGACGCCGTGCTGGAGCTATGCATCAGCGATTTTTTGTATCACCGTTATCCCGATATGCCCGAGGGCGATTTGACCAAGCGCAGGGCAAGCTTAGTGTGCGAACCAAGCCTCGCGGGCTTGGCGCGTGGCCTAAAGCTTGGGAATTTTCTGTTGCTGGGGCAGGGTGAGGCTCAGGAGGGCGGCCGCGAAAAGGACTCTATTCTCTCCGACGCACTGGAATCCATTTTTGGCGCGGTTTTTCTCGATGGCGGCTTGGAGGAAGTCAGGCATGTAATTTTAAGTTTATTTGAACCGATAGCAGATAAGTCCGCAAAACAGGTCAAAGACCATAAATCTACCTTGCAGGAAATCTTACAAAGAAACAGCCATGAAACAGCCGCTTATGAAATCATACGCGAGGAGGGGCCGCCCCATCTGAAGACCTTTACCGCCCAGGCATCCCATCAGGGTAAAATCCTTGGCACCGGGGTAGGCGGCAGTAAAAAAACCGCCGAACAAGCGGCGGCCAAGATGGCATTGGAGGGCCTTGGGGTTTAGCGTTCCCATACTGTATTCTTCCCGTCTGGCACAGTCCGTCGGATAAAAACCGAGTGTTTGCGAAGGTGATAACCTTAGGCAGACATCGGTTTTTTTGATAACCACTTGAGATTGCCGCTATAGCAATTTTCGTTTTCATATAGCAATTTTACGTAAATTTTACATACCGAAAGCAAATCTGCTATAAACACTTTGGAAATTTAATCCGACATATATCTAATAGACTTCTTGCACAACTTCGAAATTTTCGGAGAGGGCTTAGCGAAAGCGGCGCGTCTTGCTGCGCAAGAAGTCTAATATTGTTCTCAAATTAAACAGAGTTTAAAGGAGGCTCCTTTATGGAAGAAGGACTGAAAAAATTTATTGCCTTAGGATTGGCATTTTTGCTTGCTCTGTCTGTTGCATCTTTTGCCTTTGTGGAACACGTGGAGGGGGCAATGCCGGGGTGGACGGAAGTGGTATTGCACGATAAAACTTCACCTGCGGCGTTGTCGGTTGCTATGCCCTTTGCCACAAATGAAGCTGCGACCTTTGCCGACCTTGTCAGCCTTTTGAGTAATGCGAATGTTTCCGCAATAACGGTAACGGGAAACCTTACAGGAGCCACATCGCTTAGCGTAAACCGTGCCGTTACCCTTGAGGGCACAGGCACGATTACGTTTACGAATGCCAACGCGACATTTTTAATAGGCGGTGGGGGGCATCTGACCCTTAACGGGCCTACAATCAACAGGTCCGGAGCGGTAACAGCGGTTTCCCACGGGGTTCAATTAAACGCAAGCAATGCGCGGTTCACAATGAGCGGAGGCACAATCCGTGGCCATCACATTGGAATAGACGCCCCTTCGTCTGTCTCAAACACGCAGATAAATCTTAACGGCGGTGTTATTGAACACAACAGGGAATCTGGTGTACGGATTACGCATTCCCATACCCTCACAATGAACAACGGCGTGACAATCAGACACAACGGCGCGACATCCCCGTCCCTTCGGGCCGGTGGTGTCAACATAAACCGAGGCGGTACCTTTAACATGTTTGGCGGAGAAATTATAAATAACACAGGCAATTCCGGCTTTGGCGGTGGCGTAACCGTTGGCAGCGATGTAGGGATGAACCGCTTTGGTTTTTTCAACATGACGGGCGGGCGGATTGCAAACAACACAGGCATTGAAGCGGGCGGGCTTTTTGTTGCGTCTGTAAACGCGCATAATGTGCGAATAGAACCAGCAGCCGTTTTCTCCGGCAACACAGCAGGTCAGCTCACAAGGCGTGATGATTTGGTTGCCCTTTTCCCGCTTATTCAGCCGGGACAGGTAAGCAACACGGCTATAGGTCATGCCTTTACGGGTCATGATGTTTTTGTATTTGATGCGCCCCCGGGGGGAGCTTTTGTCACAGCGGTTTACGTAAACCCTTCAACCGTAACGGTATACCCGGGCAGCACACAAGTATTTGCCGCCGTCGTTACGGGGTTTAATCCCAATCCTAATGTGCCGTACTACTGGGTAAGATGGGAGGTTGAGGGCAATTCAAGCACGGGAACTACCATTTTGTGTACCCCTGTTACCGTGGAGGCAACCACTTTAACGGTAGCCGCAGACGAAACGGCAACCACTCTAACGGTCATAGCAAGGTCTAGGACAGATAACACTGTTTTTGGAGTAGCCATCGTCACCGTTCCTCAAGACCCATATGACCCATATGACCCATATGACCCGTATGACCCGTATGACCCGTATGACCCGTATGACCCATATGACCCATATGACCCGGTTATAACAGTCGCAACCGTAACTGCAAACGCAAGGGGCGAAATTGTCAGCGTTCCGATAAAAATAACCCACAACCCCGGTCTTTTTTCTATCAGGCTTGATGTGAGTTACAACAGCGATTATTTGACGCTTGTGGGTTATAGTATTGGGGATGTACTTGAAACCGTTACCCCGCCGCAATACCTTACAAATAATCCGGCTAGGTTTTTCTTGGATGGATGTGTGTCAAATAACGCCGAGGATGACGGGGTTCTTCTTACGCTGGATTTCTATGTAAGGGACGAAATGCCGGAGGGCTTTACGGAAATTGTAATATTCGGCGACATAGTTGCTTTTTCCCTGCAAGGGAGCGTAGGGCCGTTTGCGAGAGTGGGCGGAGGCATAACCCTTGAGCTTACCGTTATGTTTGGGGACGTTGACGGAAACGGCACAATAGACCCTATGGACTTGCTGATGCTAAGGCAATATTTGGCAGGCTGGACAGGTATTAGTGTGGGTGCTGCTGCGGACGTAAACGGCGACGGCGTGATTAACGCGCTTGACGTGCTTCTGCTTCGGCAATATCTTGCCGGCTGGAATGTTACGCTTGGGCCGCCCGATATTGTCGGTGCGGCCTTTGCCGCGTTTTCAGGCGGAAATGTTTGCATTTCCGTTGCGGATATTTCCGCAGAGCCCGGCGACTATGTAGATGTGCAGATTCATTTAAACGAAAACCCCGGCATATGGGGCTTGGCGTTCACCTTGGACTATGACGGGGACTTGTTATTTCCCGTCGCCATTGCACCAAATGCACCATTTACGCCTGGTTCGATTTTATCCTTGCCCGTTCCCCCACAGATTCACGGGAATTTAAGGTTCTCTTTTGAGGCGGCGGGTTTTGCTAATGTTTCCGCAACCGGATTGCTGGCAACAGTAAGATTTCAGGTAAACTCCGATGCCGATGCAGGCGGTACGCTTATTACATTGCGGAATTTTGGAGTGTTTAATGCCGGCGGGCAGTCATTCCCGGTCAATGACATTGAAGCGTTAATCACAATAGAATGCACGGATATCCCCCCGGGCACAGGAGACGACCCACCAGGCACAGGAGACGACCCACCAGGCACAGGAGACGACCCACCAGGCACAGGAGACGACCCCCCGGGCACAGGAGACGACCCCCCGGGCACAGGAGACGACCCACCGGGCACAGGAAACGACCCACCGGGCACAGGAGACGACCCACCGGGCACAGGAGACGACCCACCGGGCACAGGAGTACAACCTCCTTCGCTGCAACCGGATGAGCCGTCAGTGAACATTACTCCGGATGAAGCTGCTCCGTCTGAAATTTCTCCGCCCGAAATTGTATTGGTGGAAGAACCCGCTCCAAGCCTTACGATAATCGGCGGCGGCTATGTCATTGACGGGCACACCACCGAAGCAATAGCGGAAGCCGCGCTTGCGCAAGGCGAAGCAATTGTCGCGCTAAACCTTCCGGGCAACGCGAGCCTTGCCGTATTTTATGCCAAAACAATTTTTGAAATAATAGAGTCCGGTGCCGGATTATTAATTTCCCAAGCCGGTGCGAATATATTATTCGCTGCATATCTACTGGAAAGCTTTTCGGCACAGTCCGGAGAAACGATTGAATTCTCGCTGGCATCTGTTTCCGATGACACAATTTCAAGCCTGAAAGCAACCATGGAAGCGGGCGGGCGCGATTCGGAAAACCTTATCCGTGTTATTGAAGCAAAAGTCCTTGCAGATGGTATGCCGGTTGCATTTTCTGACGGCTTATTCACCATAAGCATTGATATTACGGGGCTTGACGAAACCAACGGCCTTTCGGGCTTCCTCTACGAGCCCGGTATCGGATACAGTTTCCTTGGCGGAACATTGGAAAACGGCACCTTCTCGTTCCAAACAGACCGGTTTGGCACTTTTGGCGTCATGTCAAATGTGCAATTAACCGGTCTCAGCTTCTCGGTGGGCAACGTGTATTTCACAAAAAATGGCGCGGCAATTCAAAACGATGTAGCCCCGTTTATCGAAGAAGGGCTCGCGTTTGTGCCGCTTAGAGCCATAGCGGAAAGCCTTGGCGCATATGTAAGCTGGGACAATGCCACAAAAGCCGCCCACATTTCACTGGACGAAAAGCAAATCATTCTGGCCGTAAACGACAGCCTTCCAATAATACAGGGTAGGATTTTTGTGCCGCTATGCCATGTATACGAAATGCTTGGCGCAAATGTGGTTTGGGACAGAAAAAGAGAAACAGTCCATATTTTTAAGGAATAAAGGACGTTTGTATTAATCTTGCGACTTCGTGCATGTCGTGGCAGATTTTCAGGGCCTTGGCGCGGGTTTCCTCAGTCAGGGGGGCGATGTCGGGGATGATTATTACGGGCATTCCGGCGCGAAACGCGCCCTCCGTGCCGGCGATTGTGTCCTCAAGCACGAGGCAGTCCGTCGGGTTGGTGACGCAATAGGCCGCGGCCTTTAAAAAAATTTCCGGGTCGGGTTTGCTTTGCTTTACTTCGTCCCCGCCCACGATTACTTCAAAACGATGTGCTATATTAGCCAGTGTCAGCTTGTGCGTGGCTCTTTCACGGTCTGTGGAAGTGGCCACGCATTTTTTTATGTTCAGAGCTTCCAGTTTGTCCAAGAGGGCTTCCACGCCCGCCTTTACCGGAACGCCATGCTTTTCGAAGTGGGCGTCGATATGCTTTATGTGAAGCATATTGGCTTTGTCAAAGTCAAAATCCGCCCCGTAGTGCGATAAAATCAACTCCCGGGCGAAAGCCATGTTGCGCCCCATCACTTTCTCAAAAAGCTCGCGCCGCATCTCGTAACCCATTATCCTTGCGGCTTCAATCATTCCCTCAAGGGACAGCCTCTCCGTGTCCAGCAGTGTCCCGTCCATGTCGAATATTACCAGCTTTGGTTTTATCACTCTAAAATGCTCCTTGCAATCATGTTTTTTCCATTATAATAATGTTGGCGGATGGGGGCAACATTATTTAATTTAAATGCTGTTGCCCTGCTTTTTCGGGCGTGTTGCTTCCATAATTTGTACAATTATGCTAGACTTGGCACACATCTTGGAAAAGGAGGCTTTTTATGATAACCACTAACATGCATGAGTTGATGCAAATCGTAAGCGGGGAGCACGCCGACCCGCATCATGTGCTTGGGATGCACGATGTAACCTTCGAAAAGGAAGAGCTTACCGTGGTGCGTGTGTTTAACCCCTCGGCGGCGGCTGTGGAGGTATTTAATCCCGAAAAGCCCAATGAGCTTTACACTATGGAGCTGGAGCATAAAATGGGCTTCTTTACGGTGGTTTTGCCCCGGCAGAAGCATTATCGTTATAAATTGCGCTTCACGGGCCACGACGGCAATGTATGGGAGGCTTGGGACTCGTACAGCTTTGCCCCGGCAATCTCCGAAATGGACCTGCATTTGTTTGGGCAGGGCACGCATTATGAAATTTACAACAAGCTGGGCGCGACACCCATGACTTTAGACGGTGTGAAGGGTGTGCTTTTTGGCGTGTGGGCACCCAACGCGAAGCGCATTAGTGTGGTGGGGGACTTTAACGACTGGAACGGCCTGCGCAATCCCATGCGCTCGCTGGGCAGCTCCGGCGTGTGGGAGCTGTTTATCCCGGGGCTGAAGAACTATGACCGCTATAAATTTGAAATTTCATCCCACACCGGCGGATTTTTTCACAAATCCGACCCATATGCCTTTTTCGCGGAGCTTCGCCCGGACACGTCCTCTATGGTCTATGACATCAGCGGTTATGCATGGGGCGACTATCACTGGATGGAAAAACGCAATAAAAAGAATCCCCTTGACGGGCCGGTGAACATATATGAATTCCACGCAGGTAGCTGGCGCAAAGTGGCGGAGGACGGCTGGCGTTTTATGAGTTGGCCGGAAATCACCAAAGAGCTGATTCCATATGTAAAGGACATGGGCTACACCCACATCGAGCTTATGCCCGTGGTGGAGCATCCCTTCGACGGCTCCTGGGGTTATCAAGTGACGGGATATTACGCCACCACCAGCCGCTACGGCAACCCCAAGGAATTCATGGACTTTGTTGATGCCTGCCATCAAAACGATATCGGCGTGATTATGGACTGGGTGCCCGCTCATTTTCCAAAGGACGCCCACGGACTGGCTTGGTTCGACGGTACGCGCCTCTATGAGCACGACGACCCCAAGCAGGGCGAGCATCCCGATTGGGGCACATTGATTTTTAATTACGGCCGCAACGAGGTCAAAAATTTTCTGATTGCCAACGCTCTTTTCTGGATAAACCAGTATCACATAGACGGCCTGCGGGTTGACGCCGTGGCCTCAATGCTGTATCTCGATTATGGCAAGGAGTATGGCCAGTGGGTGCCCAATAAATACGGCGGCCGCGAAAACATCGATGCCGTGGAATTTATGAAGCATATGAATTCTGTTTTGCTGGGAGCTCATCCCCATGTGTTGATGATTGCCGAGGAATCCACCGCCTGGACGGGCGTTACCCGGCCGGCAGAACACGACGGCCTGGGCTTTAGCCTAAAATGGAACATGGGCTGGATGAACGATTTCCTTGAATACATGGCCAAGGACAGCGTCCACCGCAAGCATCATCACCATAATTTGACCTTCAGTATGGTCTACGCATATTCCGAAAAATATATTCTGGCGCTTTCCCATGACGAGGTTGTACACGGCAAGGGCTCGCTGGTGAATAAAATGCCCGGAGACACTTGGCAGAAAATGGCTAACCTGCGCGCCGCCTTTGGTTACATGATGGGGCATCCGGGTAAAAAGTTGCTGTTCATGGGAGGCGAATTCGCACAATTCGACGAATGGAGCGAGGCCCGCACCCTCGACTGGTTCCTTCTGGACGAATTCGAACACCACCGCCAGATGAAAGCCTTTGTAAAAGACATCAACCATTTGTACTTAAAAGAAAAAGCCCTTTGGCAAAAGGACTTCGACGGCGACGGCTTCCGCTGGATTAACTGCCACGACAACGAACGCAGCATTGTCTCATTCTATCGCGTGTCCGAAAAACGCCGCCGCTCCAAGGCCGACCAAGCGGCACTGGGTTCGTCTTTTGAATATCTGGTTTTTATATGTAACTTTACGCCATGCCCCCATCTCGACTACCGCGTGGGCCTGCCCGCCTTCGGCAAATACACCGAAGTCCTAAACAGCGATGCCGAACAATACGGCGGAAGCGGGATTATTAACCCCGGCACCCTCGTAGTGGAGGACTACCTTTGCGACGGGCTTAAACATAGCGTATCCATTAAACTGCCGCCTCTTGGGGTTGTTGTTTTGAAATTTGGAAAACCTTAAATTTGCCAAAATCCTGTGAGTTTATTTGTCCCCGTTTTCTAATACAGCAATTTTACTTTCGGTAGTCCGACTTTCGCTCCATACCCCAGCCTAACCGTGCGCGAAAGCCGGACTATGAAAACGAAAATTGCTATATGCCAAAGAACCGGGGGAAATTGAAAGGGGCCGTCTCGCCAACAGCATTGGGCACCGGGGATAGGCCGGGCTCGGAAAGCCCCGTGATTGCTGCGTTTGCTCACGGACGTGTCGGCTGGAGCGACAAAGAAAGGCGGAATTCGCTTGCAGATTAATACATCTGCGCGAATTCTCGCCTTTTCTAATGTCGCCATGCGCCGCACTGTTCGCAAATTCTGCGCAATTAACGGGGCTTTCCGAACCCTGCCTATCCCCGGTGCCCAATGCTGTTGGCGAGACGACCCCTCTCAAAAACCTTCTACTGCCCGAAACCGGAATCGAACCGGTACGTCCCGAAGGACACGGGATTTTAAGTCCCGGGCGTCTACCAGTTCCGCCATTCGGGCTATTTTTATCAAAGCCTCGGTGAGTTTATCAAAACTTGGGGAAGAAATCAAGTATTTCTCATTGAATTCACTATATAGACGTGTCCCCTTTGTATTTTCCACTTGAAAATATCTAAGAAAATGGGCATAATATAGGAAGTAACTTGAGCAGCCCGCGAAGGGGGAAGCACAATGGACGAAATGGTCACCCATCTGAATGTAATGCTGGACGGGCTGAAAAAGAAAGAACTCGCCCTTGCGGAAATTTTAAGCATCAGCGAGAATCAAAAAACCGTGATAGAAAGCGAGCTTCCCTTGGACGCTGTGCGCGAGCTGGTGTTTGAAATGAACGACGGGAAGCAAGCGGCAATCCAAGTGGTAAAGGATTGCGACAACATGTTTGAGGCAATGCTTAAGGATATGGGGGCGGAGCTTGAGGCGCGGCAAGAGCACTACAAACCGCAGGTAAAGGTTTTGCAAGAGCATATACGGCGCGTTATGGACTTGGATGTTAAAATCCGTGTAACGGAGGAAGAGAATAACCGTCTGCTGGACGCAAGGCGGGGAACGCCTTTGCCGCCGCAAGCGCAGCAGGGCATAAAACCCAAGGTGAGCATACAGGCCAGCAGTGTCAGTGTAATCAATGCTTATAAGGAAAGCTCAAAGAATTATAAGGGTTAGGTGAAGCTTATGGACTATTCACAATTAGGAAGTAAGAGGCGCACGCGGGTGCCACACACGACGCGGGTGCGCAATAAAATAGGACTTTTGGCGTTGCGAGTAACCTTGGCAGTGGTGCTGATTGGCGGGTTTGCGGCATTTGGGGCGGGGATGGGCCTGTGGCTTGGCATACTACGCAACGCGCCGGAGCTATACACGGACGGCATTTTCGCGGCGGGGATGATAGAGCGTACATCCGTTGTGATTAATATGCACACGGGGGAGGAAATGGAGCGTTTGCACGCTGGGCGCAACTTTGAGCATGTTTCGCTAAACCAGATTCCGCTCCATGTGCAGAACGCATTTATCGCCATCGAAGACGAACGCTTCCGCGAGCATAACGGAATCGATATCCGTGCTATCGGCCGCGCAATCAATGTAATCTTCGAAACCAGAGGTGCGCGGACAGAGGGCGCGAGCACCATCACCCAGCAGTTTATTAAAAACACGCTGGGACGCTGGGATGCCGATATTATTACGAAGCTACAGGAGCAATACCTGGCCGTTAGCTTCGAGCGTCAACTTACGGAAGATTTCGCGCGGATGGGTTATGAAAATCCTCGTGAGCGCGCAAAGGATTTCATATTGGAAGCTTACCTTAATATAATAAATCTGGGTCGCCAGAATATCGGTGTGCAGGCAGCGGCATTGTTTTATTACAATGTGGAGGTGCAATATCTTACCATTGCCCAAGCCGCGACAATCGCGGCTATCACTCAGAACCCAACCCGCTTTCCGCCGGATACAAGGCCGGAGGCCAACTGGCAACGCACTCAGACGGTTCTGGATCGCATGTTGCGCAATGGCTTCATCACCGAGGAGGAACACGAGGAAGCCATGGCCTATGAGATACTTGAGTGCGGTACGGAGCTGGGCTTGGTGTATCGTACGATTTTCCGAGTGGACGGCGGCGGGACACGCCCGCTTTTGTCGCCCTTTGATTGCTTTATGGACGCGATGCTTGACCAAGTGCGCGACGACCTTATGGCCGAATTCGGCATCACACGCGACCAAGCCGACACATGGATTTTCACCCGGGGACTGCAAATCGAATCCACTCAGTGCGCGAATATGCAAGCCATCGTAGATAGTGCTTTTTTGAACGAAGCCTTGTGGCCGGGGCCGGAGGGCGGCTTTACCATTGAGGTGGAATACCATCTGTCGGTGTTTAACCATATTACACAGCAGGTCCGTCATTACAGACGCCAGCACACCGCCAATTCCATGGCGGAGGCGGAGGCTTTTATTTATAATCTGCAAAACGAGCTTTTGACCGCCAACGACGAAATTCAAGCCGAAAGGCGTTTCCTTACACCGCAGCCCCAGGGCGCGTTTGTTCTAATGGACCACCATACGGGGCATGTTCTGGCCATTCGCGGCATTCGCGGCGAAAAGGAAGGCAACCGCGTTTTTAACCGCGCCACTCAGGCCACCCGCCCGCCGGGCAGCCAGTTAAAGCCTCTGGCATTCGCGGCGGCCTTTAACCTTGGAATCATGCAGCCGTCAACGGTTATTGACGACATTCCGTTTACATTGATTGAGGCCGGTGCGCCGCCGTGGTCGCCCCGCAACCACTGGGGAAGCAATTTCCGCGGGCATATGACCGCGCGCACTGCCATTTATGCCTCCGCCAACGTAGTATCCGCCCGTGCCGTGGCCGACCCCACTATTCCGCACTTGGGTGTGCCCGCGTTCCACGCATTTCTGTATAACCTGGGAATCAACACATTGCACGAAAACGACGGCGCGGCCGTGGTTTTGGGCGGCATGACCCACGGTGTTCATTTAATTGAGCTAACCGGCGCGTATGCCGCCATTGCCAATATGGGCGAGTTTAACCGGCCCATGCTGTACAACAGGGTGCTGGATTATTACGGCAACGTTTTGCTGGAAAACCGCGATGGTCCGCAACGTGTTTTAAGCCGCAACGCCGCGTATCTTACGATTCATTCCATGATGGACACCGTGACCGTGGGAACGGGCGGACGCGCCAACTGGTCTAACCCCGCTATGCGCAGCGGCGGAGCAAATCATATCCCCATCGCGGGCAAAACGGGAACCTCTCAGGACAACAGGGACCTTGGTTTTGCCGGTTCAACCCCGTATTTTACGGCGGCGTTCTGGATTGGCAACGATAATAATACCGTGCTGCATCGCGGAACAAACCAATACCACACGCCAATGTGGCGTCACATAATGGAAGAGATTCACCGTGACTTGCCGCCCCGCCAGTTTGAGCGGCCGGAGACAATACGCACGGCCACGGTCTGCCGGGATTCCGGTCATTTGGCCACAGAGTTCTGCCGCGCAGACCCCCGGGGCAATCGCGCCCGCGGGGAGGTCTTTGCCGCCGGGCTTGTGCCCACACAGGAATGCCGCGTACATCAGCAGTTCACCTACTGCGAGGTCAGCGGACATATGGCGGGGCATTTCTGTCCGCCGGACCATGTTATAACACGGGTAGGGATGATTCGCGCCTGGCCTATCGACCACCTGACTGAATATGTAAGAGACCGGGCCCATGAAATTCCCCTTGCCGTAAGGGAGGGCCGTGTGTGTTATATCCATACCGAGTGGTATCATCTCTGGGGCGGCCATACGCATACCTACCCGGGGGAATATCCGTCATGGTATAACGACCCCGACACTTGGGTAAGCCCCTTCCCGGGTTTTGGCCAGCCGCAGCCGCCACAACCACCGCCGTATTATCCGCCGCCCCAGCAAGACCCGCAGGGAATGCCGCCGGATAATCCATGGGATAATCATATTCCGCTGCCGCCTCAAGAGGAGCCGCCTCCGCCGCCAGACGACCCGCCGCCGGATGTTCCGACGGGCCATGACAGCTCGTGGATACCGGGCGGCACGCCGTAACAGAGGCTGCTATTAGTGGAGTTTTCTCATGTGCCTGTACTGCCTGCGGAGTCGGTTAGAGCACTAAACATTAAGCCGGACGGAGTTTATGTAGACGGCACCTTGGGCGGCGGTGGCCATTCGGCGTTGATTTTGCAAAACCTTACGCCTCAAGGCCGTCTAATCGGCATAGACCGGGACGAAAACGCGGTAGCGGCCGCGTCGGAGCGGCTGAGAGCCTACAAGAATTTTTTACCCATCCACGGGAATTTCCATGACATGCCCGAGATTTTAGCAGAGCAAAATATTCCCGCTGTGGACGGCGTTCTGCTTGACCTGGGAATTTCATCTTATCAAATTGATACGCCGGAGAGGGGATTTTCCTTCCGGCACGACGGCCCGCTGGATATGCGGATGGACAAGACCCATTCGGTGACGGCCCGGGACATCGTAAATGAATGTGAAGAAAAGCGGCTTGCTTATATTTTTTTTACTTACGGGGAAGAAAGAAACTCCCGCCGTATAGCCCGTGCCATCTGCGAGGCGCGCAAAGCCGCTTCGATAGAAACGACCGTGCAGCTGTCCGCCATAATCGAAAGGACAAGCCCGCCGTATCACGGAGCGGGCCTCCACCCGGCGACACGCTCGTTTATGGCGTTGCGTATCGCGGTAAATAACGAACTGGAGCCGCTGGAGGGCGTTTTGCGCAACATTGTGCCGTTTTTATCACCCTCCGCGGGGGAAAGCGGCGGCCGTTTTGCTGTTATTACATTTCATTCCCTTGAGGACAGAATCGTCAAAAAGACCTTCGCCTCTTTGGAAAATCCATGTTTATGTCCCCGGGATATTCCCTATTGTGTCTGCGGCAAGGTGCAAGAGCTTAAAGTCATAACGCGCAAGCCGATTATCCCCTCTCCCGAAGAAATTTTACTTAACCGGCGCGCCCACAGCGCGAAGCTGCGCGTAGCAGAAAGGCTTTAACATGTCTGATAAACAGACGTGTGACGAAAGGGGTTTCCCATGACAGAGCGAAGGGCTCCAAGGCGCAAGCCGCCGCCACCGCCCGATATCTCACGCGGTCTCAAGCCCAAAGGCGGGAAGATTATCCCGTTTAGGCAAAATGTGCCCAAAAAGCTTTCTCGGCGCAATGAGAATCTGATAATTTACTACGACCAGCTTAGGAATTTAATTTCCTTTGAGATGATAGTAACTTTTGTGTTGATTGCCTTTGCGGCAATTTTCGCTACGGCGATTCACGCCTATAATACGAATATTCAAACCGGCATAAGCCGTGCCAATCAAGAACTCCGTACGTATCGGACGACGGTGTTTAATTTGACCGACCAGCTTTCCGAACGCTACACCTCCTATGAAATTGAACGCATCGCCTCGGAGCGGTTGGGTATGGCATTTCCAGACCCTTCCCAGATTATCCACATTGAGGTGCACCGGCAGGGTACGATTATGATGAATGTCACCGACGACTTGCTTCCACCGGAAAACCGTTTTTGGCAGGATGTCACAGGTTTTGTGCGGAACATGATAAATAGAATTTTCGGGGGCTCTTAAAGGGGGACTTATACATGAACAATAATGGACGCCGCCGCCCCATGTCGCGGACAACCCGCGAGATATCAAGGATGGCTCGCAAGGCTAGGATGGCGCAGCTCATAGAACGCCGCCGCCATGTGCGGGCGATTCTTATGGGCTTGTTTTTTACCGCGTGCTTGGGGTTTTTGCTGTACCGGATTTGGTATTATCAAACGGTGTGGGGCGATGAATACTCGCGCCTGGTTGCGCAACAGGGCGCACGGCATCAAATAGGGCTGATTACCCGTGATATCGCGCCCAGCCGGGGCATCATCACCGACAGAAACCTACAGCCCATCGCCAGCACCCGGCAGGTGTTTACGGTTTTCCTAGACCCTCACGCGCTGCATCATCGGCATCGTCGTGACTCCAGCCCGCCGGAATGGCGCGATTCCCGGCCGGAGGATTATACCAATGTGAAGGACGATGTGCTGACCGCCATAACACGCGCTTTCGGGCATTCTCGTTTTGACTTGGACGCTCTGTTTAGCCAAGACTTTTACGGCAATATTCTAACAACCAATCGGCATTTTATTTTGTCTCGGGGGGTTCTGCCGGAGGTGGCCATTCCTCTGACGGAGATGTTTCCGGAAATCCACGCCAACGAGGAATCCCTGCGCTGGCATCATGACCCGTTTTTCGCACCCCAGGTGCTGGGCTTTAGGTGGGGAGATTCTCTTTGGGGCTTGGAAAGCCGCTACAATCGCCAGCTTCAAGGCGAGCATGGACGCACCGTCTGGATTCAGGGCGGCGAAGTGGAGGAAGTGCCCGTCCGGGATGGCTTCACTTTGGTTACGACCTTTGACGCGGATATTCAACGGCTGGCCCAGCGTCATGTTGACCAAGCCTTTAGCGAGGTGGAGGCACGGTATGTAGGTATGATTGTCGTGAACCCCCACACCCTGGAAATTCTGGCTATGGCACAGGCCCCTACGTTTAGCTTGGCCGAGCCTATGAACCCGCGTTATTTCACCTGCCACGAGCTTATCGAGCAATTTGAGGACCTTCACTTTGACCGCGCAACGGGAGTTATGCGCCTGTGGCGTAATTTTCATACTACCCGCAGCAGCGAGCCGGGCTCTACATTTAAGCCCTTTGTAATTGCCGCCGCAATGGAGGAGGGTCTGATTAATTGGAACACCACTTTTTATTGCGAGGGCATCAGACAGATTCATGACCGGTATGTAAACTGCTGGTTCTTTACGGGGCATGGACGGCTGACCGTTTCCGAGGCTCTGTATCGTTCCTGCAACTTGGTTATGGTGGATATTAACACTATGCTTCGCAGTGATACTTTCTATAGATACCGAGGATATTTTGGTTTTGGCCATTACACCGGCATTGACATTCCGGGGGAATGGGACGTTTCACACCCTGCGGTTATGTATCCTCTGTATCGGCTTCAATTGGTTGAAATGGCTACGTCCGCCATGGGACAGGGCTTTAATGCCACAACCATTCAAACAATCAACGGGTATGCCGCCCTTATAAACGGCGGAAATATTATGCAGCCGTTTTTTGTATCGCAAATCGTGGACAGCCAAGGGGTTATTGTGCATCAGCAAGAGCCCGTCTATGTGCGTCGCGCCATTTCCCGCCAGACGTCTGACTCGATTCGCCGCGAAATGCAGCTTGTCGTCACCGCAGACCATGCCACGGGGCGGCAGCTGGCTATTCCCGGCCACTCAATCGGCGGCAAAACCGGCACGGCCCAGCAGGGCCCCCGGGATGATTATATGGCTTCCCTTACTTATGTAGCATTTACGCCTGTGGAAAACCCGGAATTCTTGGTACTCATGACCATCGACCATATCCACGCGCCACGAGGCAGCGGCGTAAACGCGGGTAATTATGTCGCGCCAAGGCTTCGCCGTTTCTTTGAGGAATTGATTAGAATGCGGAACATTCCGCCCTCCGAAGGCGACATGGCTATGCCCGATTGGCATATCATGATGGGCTCGCCCACTATGCCCGATTACAGCGGCCGCCGTTTGGCCGATGTTGTGGGCTACTTGAACCGCCCGGACAGTGGCGGCTTCCAGGTCGTGGGCTCCGGCACGGTAATTTCGCACCATTTGCCCGCCCCCGGTGCGCCCATGCCTGAAAATGTCCCTGTTATTTTCCACATGGACCCCAACTCGCGCATAGACGAACTTATGACCTTCATGCCCGATGTTATGAATCTTCCCATAACCCAGGCCGAGGCCCTTCTGCGGGAAATGGGCTTGCCCAATGTCACCTTCACCAGTGCACCCACAGACAGAGGCGTGGGCGATTTCTCCCCACACACCGCCTCCCCGGGACACCTGCCCCTTGATGGCTACCACGAAACCCCTGCCCCCGTGCAGTATGTCGTTTACAGGCAGTTCCCGCTGGCCGGCACGGAAATCGAAATGGGCACACAGGTAATGCTGCGGACGAGGTAGTCACTATGAAAAAAGGTCAATTATATGTTGACTATCCCAAGCTTGTTAAAGGTGGGCGGATATTATGAACAGACCAACGAAAGCTTATGCAGAAGTTAAGGCGATGTTGGGAAGTGCAAGTGATGCTTGGGAGAAATTAGTCGGGCACATTCGCTTTTATTATGAAATAGACGAGAAATGGGCAGAAGGCAAACCTACTCACAAGCATTACAATAATTTATATTTCAAGCGAGGCGGCAAGCCTCTCATCACACTTTGTTTGCGCGAAGGGTTCTTTTTGGTTGGTATTGTGCTGGGCAAAAATGAACGGGATAAATTTGACGAACAACGGGAAAGTTTTAGCGAAGAAATACGTAAACAGTACGATGAGTCGGAGATATTGCACGACGGTTTGTGGCTTGGGTTCGAGGTGCGCGATGAATCAATAAATGACGATTTAATTCGCTTAATGCAAATCAAGCGCAAGCCAAACCGCAAAATTTTGCCTGAAAGTATAGAAAAATGCGGCCAGCTGGATATAGGAATGTCGCACGAGGATATAACCACGCATATCGCTCAAAGTCGTTTGCTATAGTAGCCAGAAGGGGACAGCATGTGGAAATACGAGTCTTGCGATTTGGAAAATATTTCACTACATGACAATCTCATCGATAAAATACAGGTGGATGACAATGATATTCTGCTCGTATTTTGTGAAGGATTTGACATTGTTAAAACACATCCATTAAATGACACGGGCAAGTCCAAACACACGACTATGTCTCAAATTCGATTGAAGAATGCGCAATTCCTTAAAGGAATAATCCACTACTGGGAGTGGCAAGGGGAGCGAAGCGAGGAAGAAGAAATTGGCCTTGAATGGCTACTTAATTCCTCTTATTACTTTGAGGTTTTGGATTGGACTTTAAAATTCAATGCCGAAGACGGCACAGTTTTATTGTGCGGAAATATGTGCTGGGAAAATTCGCCTAAGAGGGAGTATTCCGAGTTAAGATTTTCTTGCAGCGATGTTTTGTTTAACTGGAACGATTACTCCGATGATGCTTGGTTCGAGGGATGGCCCGAAGAGGTACTACGATGACTACCAACAATGAAAAAGTATTAGCACATTATGAGGATTACACCAATAGAGCAGGTGAGGATAATAGAGCAACATCGTCACGTTCTGCGAGTATAGAGTTTCACTACACCAAAATAATTTTGGATAAATTTATTAGCAAAGATAATCGCATATTGGAAGTCGGATGCGGCACAGGTTATTACGGAATGCATTACGCCGACAAATGCAAAGAATACGTAGGGATTGACCTTTTCCCGCACCATATAGAGGTATTTCAATGCAAAATTAACGAGAATGGTATAAGTAATCTATCATGCCGGGTGGGCGATGCTACAAATCTTGAAGGCATAACGGACAATGGTTTTGACGTAGTTCTGTGCCTCGGCCCCATGTATCATTTACCCTCTGATAAACGGGATATTGTTTTTGCCGAGTGTAGACGGGTCTGTAAGGACGGTGGGATTGTGGTATTTGCATTTATCAATAAAATCGGCACTTATTTTGCCGCTTGTCTTCATGATGATTTGCGCAACAATTACCCTAACCGTAAAGCTAATGATAAAGTGTTAAAAGAAGGTATTAACGATGACGATGCTCCATTCTTTTTCACAACTCCGGAAGAGATGGAAGCTGCCGCTGTTCGCCACGGGTTTACAAAAATCCGTTGTGCTGGACTTGACTTCTTTGGGCTAACAGCTATTGCCGATAAAATGGATGATGAAAAGTTCGACGCTTATCTTGAGCTGCTTGACGAAGCGACAAGCCATGAATCCTGTGCAGGCATGAGCGAACACGCTTTACTTGTATGCAGCAAAGGGAGTGGCTCAACCGTGTTGGTAAAGGGGCGGTGCGGGGAGTGAGGCGTGTGGCTAGCGAAGTCGTGCGATTAGTGGCGCATGGCGGGGCTTGTGTCACCGTCGGGCTTGTGTAGCACAAGACCGACACAGACACTGCCTCGCCAAAGTCAATCATCGCATGACAAGCATTAGCGCGCCCACTCCCCGCACCGCCCCTTTACCAACATGGTTGAGCCACTCCCTTTCTGCAAAGGCGTGTTGACGTCGGAAGTGCAAAATACTAAAATAACGTTGAGGTGATGGCTATGACCACAACAAAATCAGCTTTGAATGTGGAAATTGATAAAGGTATGACAATTATAATGGAACGGCAACTTTCGATTCAGCCTAAATCAAGCCCCTCACTTGACGAGCAAATCCGAGAGGCCGCACTGAGACGCAACCCCAAAAGAGTAACGCTCCAAACAGATGACAACGGCAACGTAATTGTTGACAAGGATGAACACCCAGATATTTATGATTGGGCATTGAATGGTTGATGTCCCCTTATGAGATTTATATTATTCACATGGTGTGGGGAAGTGGTGGCAAAATCCGTCCTGTATTAGCATTTATTGTGGGTGAAATCACAGTTGACATTTACCCGATAACAACACAGTATGAAAATAAAAGCGGGAAAATTAAAGCATTATATTTTAAGATAAATGATTGGATGCACGCAGGTCTTGATAGAGTGTCATATGTGGATACAGGCACATTGATTACCTTGCCAATAGACTCTCTCAAAGGAAAAACACCTGTTGGCAGGTTGACAGATGCCGACAAGCAACGATTATTTGAGTTTCTTGGGCAGTGAAAGGAATATGTTAAAATATGATTGACATTGCCCTTGTGGGAACGGGCGGAATGATGCCGCTTCCCGGGCGGTTTTTATCGTCTGTGCTGTGCCGGGTGAACGGTTCGATGATTTTGTTTGACTGCGGTGAGGGTACGCAGGTTAGTTTGCGGCTTTTGGGCTGGGGTTTTAAGCAAATTGACATGATTTGCTTTACCCATTTTCACGGTGACCATATCTCAGGGTTGCCTGGGCTTCTGCTGACCATGGCCAATGCCGAACGTACCGAGCCGTTAAAATTATTTGGGCCGGCGGGGCTTACGACGATTGTAAAAAGCCTGTGTGTTATCGCGCAGGATTTGCCCTTCCCATTGGAATTTCATGAGTGGGAGAGCAGGGTGCCCCATACCTATTCTCAGGATACGCTTTTGCTGAAAACCCTTCCGCTGAATCACCGCTCCTTTTGCTTCGCCTATAGCATAGAGCTTCTGCGGCGCGGGAAGTTTGACCCGGAGCGTGCCAAGGCCCAAGATATTCCTTTAAAATTTTGGGGCGTATTGCAGAAACAAAATGACGCTTCCATCGTATATAATGGTAAGACCTATACCAGTGACATGGTTTTAGGGCCATCGCGGCGCGGGCTCAAGGTTGTATTTTGCACGGATACGCGGCCCGTGACTGCATTGCCGGACTTCGCCCGCGAAGCGGATTTATTCATCTGTGAAGGGCTTTACGGCGACCCGGACAAGCAAGAAAAAGCCGCCGCCCACAAGCATATGTCCTTCCAGGAGGCGGCAAAAATAGCAAAATCGGCACAGGCAAAGGAATTGTGGCTGACCCATTTTAGCCCGGCCATGCCCGACCCGCAGAATTATCTCTCCAACGCGACAGCAATTTTCCCGCGCACCAAAATAGGAAAAGACAGAATGGTAAAAACCTTGAGATTTGAGGGGTGATAGAGTGACCAAAGACTTACGAACGGATGTGGAAGTGATTGAGGCTTGCTTGGGCGGTGACCAGGAATGCTTTACCGAGCTTGTTAATCGCTATAAAAATTTGGTGTACTCGATTATTCTGCGGCAGACCCGCGACAGCGAGGAAGCCAATGATATTGCGCAAGATGTTTTTTTGAAAATCTATAAGAATTTGGCATCGTATACGCCAACATTTAAGTTCAGCACCTGGGTGATGCGCATTACGGGAAATCATATTATTGACAGGCATCGCAAACGGAAGCTGGAGACGGTATCTTATGAGGAATATATTGAGACGGGCAGCACTATGACGGTAACGGCCCCGTCGCCCGAGGCGGAATTTCTTCGGCGTGAGCAAACCGAGCGTATTGGAAAAATCGTGGCCGACCTGCCGGAGATGTATAAAATCCCGGTTGTGCTGTACCATCAGCAAGGGTTAAGCTACCAAGAGATTTCCGATAGAATTAACGAACCGCTGTCTAAAGTGAAGAACCGCATTTTCAGGGGACGCAAAATTTTAAAAACCCTGCTTGCGGACACTGGAGAATGAGGTGACAATATGGACTGTAAATTAGCAGAGCTTTTAATGATGCAGCATTTTGAAAAAACCATTGAGCATGG
The DNA here is from genome assembly GCA_009788085.1 of Defluviitaleaceae bacterium. Classification (GTDB taxonomy): domain Bacteria; phylum Bacillota; class Clostridia; order Lachnospirales; family WQUN01; genus WRAH01. The sequence goes on along the minus strand of WQSB01000019.1, from coordinate 4,077 downwards.
AGACGCGAAAAAGCTGGCCGAGCATGTTTTGGAGTGCGAGTTTTGCCGGGAATTATACTTGGTTTTCGACCAGTCGATTGAATACGTGGAAACGGCGGAGCTTTATGAAAAGCCTCCGGCGGACTTTACGGAATCCGTTATGAGCATGGTGAGGGGATTGCCCGCCCATTCCGAACCGGCAGCAGCAGCAAGCACGAATGCCGGCAGCGGCCCTGTTGTTCTGCGGGTGCTTTGGGGCATCAGCGCGATAATTCTGGGTGTGGGGATTTTGCTGGTATCTTTTGCGGCGGAACATCCTCTTATGGACGGCGTTATGAATGGTCTGACGACTGCCGGGACAACCATTGCCGGGGCTTTCGAATGGATTGTACAAGACGCCTCACTTATGGCCTCCGGTTATTTGAGTGTTACCGCGCTGTTTTTTGTGGGAATGCTGGGTGCGTTGTTATACATTTTGCATAATGATGGGGAGAAAAGCATAGAAACATGACAATTTTAGGTATCGAAACCAGCTGCGATGAAACCTCCGTTGCGGTTGTGCGAAACGGGCGGGAGGTTCTTTCCAACGTAATCGCCTCCCAGGTGGAGCTTCACGCGCCCTTTGGCGGTGTTGTGCCGGAAATTGCCGCCCGCAGGCACATTGAGTGCATCGGAAGCATCACAGACGAGGCCCTGCGGCAGGCGGAAGTATCTTTTGCCGACATCGACGCTTACGCCGTAGCCAACGGACCGGGGCTTGCCGGGGCACTGCTGGTGGGACTGAACTACGCAAAGGCTTTGGCGTATGTAAATAAAAAGCCCCTCGTTGGTGTGCAGCACATCGAGGGGCATGTTTGTGCGAACTTCCTTGAGGGTGGGCTTGAGCCGGTATGCGCGGGTGAGAGTAAATCAAAGGTTTCGGCCAGCCCGCCATTTTTATCCTTGGTGGTAAGCGGCGGGCACACCTTGCTGTTGGCCGTAACGGATTATGACACCTACAAAGTCATCGGCTCTACACGGGACGACGCTGCGGGGGAGGCTTTTGACAAGGTAGCACGGGTGCTTGGCCTGCCATATCCCGGCGGCCCGGAGATTGACCGCGTCGCAGCAAACGGCTCACCGGATGCAGTGGCTTTCCCCCGGGCAAAGGTAAGAGGATATGATTTCAGCTTTAGTGGGTTAAAAACCGCGGTAGTGCAACATGTGGCGAAACTAAAACAAGCGGACGGCACTTGCAGCTTACAAGGCTTGATTCCCGACATTGCCGCGTCCTTTCAACAGGCCGTCGTTGACGTGCTTGTTGAACGCGCGACAACCGCCTGCAAAAACGAAAACTTTAGTCACGTCGCCTTGGCCGGAGGCGTGGCTTGCAATAAAGGGCTCCGCGCCGCAATGGAAACCGCTTGCCGCGAAAAGGGCATAGGGCTTTCCATCCCAAAACCCGTCTACTGCACAGACAATGCCGCCATGATTGCCAGCCGGGGATACTACCGTCTGGCGGCGGGACACGAGGATGATTTGGCACTCAACGCATTCCCGGGGAGAATGGTCTGATGGATTGCGCGCAAAAATGTGCCACCACGTGAGCCTAATTTGGGGCGGGCGGCGATTGGGCACTCATATGTGGTTGCTTCACTCTGGCTACGCTTTCACGCGGTCGTTCCTCAATCCACATCTGAGTGCCCACACCCAACTGCCGTTTTCCCCAAATTAGACTCATGTGAATGTGCCACAAACGCAATTGACATTTATTTTCTACAAAGAATATAATTTTTTATAAAATATTTTTTTGGAGGATATTTATGAAAAGAATAGTTTTACTTACGGTATTTGCTATTATCACGCTAGCGGTTACGGCCTGTGGCGCGAGCACGGTGGAGCCTGTGCGCGGCACTTGGGGCAATGATGTTTTCACCAGCGAGTATTTGGGATTGCGGATGGTTTTGCCCACCGGCTGGAACGTGTCAACTGATTTGGAAATTGCTGCATTGATGGGCATATCTGCGCAAATGATGGCCCAAGTTGGTGCTGAAATGCCCGACGATTTGGACTCGCTGACCGACACGATGATTACAAGCCCGTTTTCCGGGGCGAATATTCAAATTTCCTATGTGAGGCTGGGCAGAGGGCGTCCACCTTCCCCGACGGAGGTAATTGACGTGGCCATAGACGAGATTAGGGATATCGGCGGGCGCGCCACCCGCGAATCCGGCACGACCAGAATTGGTGACTACGATTGGTATTCCTTCCGCACCGAGCTGGATATGTTTGGCATGACCATCTACGGACGGCAGTTCTTTAACATCTACCAAGGCTTTATACGTCAAATTGTCGTGTCAACCGGCGGTGAGCAGTGGATTCTGGATAACCCGGGGGCCATTTTTGCCGGCACCAGCGGCGCATTGCCTCAGCGTTTGAATGTACAACGTACCGGTGATTTGGTTGGCAATTGGGCTTGGGATGCAGACGAGACTTATACTTATATTTTCAACTCGGACCGCACGGGAATCCGCGGCTGGCCCGGTGAAACCGATACTTTTGAATGGTACATTGATGGCACCAACCATTTGATTATATTTTTCCCCGACTATAATTTGGCAGAAAACTGGACTTATTCCGTCAGTGGCAACGTACTTACAATTGATAGCCGCCAAGCTCCGGGCTTGACCTTTAGTTATATCCGGAGGTAAAGTATGATTCCCTTAAGGAGGAAGAGATGCATACCGGAAAAATTTTTACGAATGATAACTGCGTAGGTTGCAACCTGTGTATATTAAGCTGTCCCTGCATTGAGGCGAATGTCGTCTCAAAAGAGGATAGCTTAGTTTGCGTAGACGAGTCGAAATGTACTACCTGCGGCGAATGCCTGCGGGTGTGCACCCACGACGCCAGGGACTACACAGACGATACCGACCGCTTTCTTGCGGATGCCATAGCGGGGAAGGATATTTCCCTGATTGTCGCGCCCGCTTTGCGTTGTAATGTGCCTCAGTGGCCGCGGCTTTTGGGTTATTTAAAATCCCTTGGGGTGAACATGATTTATGATGCGTCTTATGGGGCCGATATTTGCACATGGGGGTATTTGCAATACATAAAAGCCCATGACGCGAAGGGGCTGATTTCCCAGCCCTGCCCCGCAATCGTCAGCTATATAGAACGCTATGTTCCGGAATCGTTAAATCGTTTGGCACCGATTCACAGCCCCGCAATGTGCACCGCCATACACATGAAGAAATATAAAAATATTTCGGGAAGTTATGCCTTTCTTTCCCCATGTGTGGCCAAGGGCGATGAATTTGACGACCCCAATACCGGCGGCCTAATCGAATATAATATTACTTTTAAGAAGCTGCTGGAACGTCTGGAAAAAGAGGGCGTAGATTACCGCAAGAGCGACCCCGCCGAATATAATAACCCGCCCCATGGCTTGGGTGCGGTTTATTCCAATCCCGGCGGGCTAAAAGCAAATGTTGAGCAGCACATGCCAGGGCAGTGGGTTTTCAAAATAGAGGGGCAACCCCGCGCCGCCTCTTTTCTGCATGAATATGTAAACGAACGAGCCGGAAGCCCCTTCCTTGTGGATATTTTAAGCTGTAGGGGCGGGTGCAACTCCGGGCCGGGGGCTTGCCTTACGGAGGACATGGAATATGCCATCTCCAAGACCATGCACAATGTTAAAAAAGAAGCGTCGGAGAACAAGCCCGATTTTTCCCAATTTGACAAGGAGCTTCGTCTGGAGGATTTTTGCAGGCAGTACACCCCGAAAAAAATCATGCCCATCTTTGTTGACCGCCACGAAATGGAAAATGCCTTTGCGGCTTTGCATAAGCCATCCCACGAATTCCGAACTACGGATTGCCGCGCCTGCGGCCACGCCACCTGTCAGGAAATGGCGGTAGCCGTTGCCAAGGGCATCAACCATGTGGACAATTGCGTGGATTACCTAAAAAGTGTTGCTAGTCACGCCTTGCGTGACCCCGTAGCGCAGCGAGGAAGCGTAGGCCGGATTCATTCCGGCCGGAAATGAACCGGAAAGAAGTCCGGCGGCCGTAGGCCGGTTTCGCGAAGCGAAACTTCTGAGTGGCGGGGGGTTGGGGG
>WQSB01000018.1 GCA_009788085.1 Defluviitaleaceae bacterium | reverse complement strand
AGGCGGTGAACTCTGAACTCTATCCGCTTCTTGCAGTGTATTTTAATTATTACGTTTCAAGCAACAACTAAAATACAAACATTATTATACGAGGCGGTGAAATTGCCTTGGTAGACAAATGTTGTCCGCAGATATTCCCGGCCGTTGTTAAATAATAAGCGTGACGCAACCTTCCATACTTGGCGGCTGCCGTTTCTGCCCATGTTCTCTGTGTGGAGGCTGTACTGAAAACGTAACTGCGCCCCTGACGGGTAGTTTACTTGTCTAAGAAGAAGAGCATGGTTTATACGGTTGGGGGTTTTGGTAGTGGCGTTAAACCTGGCTTCTTGCACGTCATATACAAAGGATGTCACCGCGCCTACTTGGTTGCGGACGCTGTCTACCCGGAAGTCGCTGTGCCCCGGTATCTGTGACAGGTTTATTACATATGTGCTTGCGTCCGGGGCGGTTATTGTAATAGTTCTGCTTGCGCCGGAGCCTTGGTATTGGAAATTGATTTGCTTGCTGTTTGTGTCTGTGATGCTTGTAAGCATTCGTCGGTTGCCAAATGGGGCTATGTTTGCGTATTCAAATCTTATGGTGTTGCCAAACCGGTCTTGCATTCCTATTACATGCTCACCGCTGAAGAAATAAGATGTGCCGTTGTGGAATGTCACCCTGCGGGTTGACCGCAGCGAGCCGCTGGTAAAGGACGTATCATTGTGTATACGCTTGTCTTGCAAAGTGTGGTCAACAAACTGATTGCCGTTAATCGCAAAGCTGCCTCTTCCCGGAATATATAGTACATTGTCCGTGATAAACGGTAAATCAAGCTGCCAGCCTATGCCTATGCCAAAGGGGTCACGCCTTTCTGTGGTGGTGGTTCCCGAGGGTGTACGGATTTCCGCATTGGCTGAATTGTATAATAAATCCAGGTTTAGCCCAAAGCCCCCTCGCCCCGGCAGGCTTAAAACATTTGTGCGGAACATAGACGCGCCGGTGTTGAGGGCAACGGATTCATTGGCGTTAAAGTGAAGGTTAAAGGGGCTGCCGACTATATTTTCATGTGTGGGTGTCGGTGGGGCTGACATAGGGGCGACGCTCATAAGTGCCAAGCCATAGGCGATTATATCTTCCAGCTCGTCAGAATCGACCTGCATATTAACATACAAAGCCGGCCCCGTTGTTTGTCGGAATGAGACATACAAAGCCGACCCTGTGGTTTGACGGATAGTTTGCATTTCCGTCAATACCGCACCGATTGCAAAGGCGGCTTCTATCTCATCAACGCTATAATTATCTAAAAACATGCGCCGCGCTTCGTCAAACGCGCTTTCATTGGTAAACGCGGTGAATATTGAATGCGCCGTTGCCCTGTCTTCCGTAAGTGATGCCCTTATTGCCGCTGGTGTTGCCGTAATCACCGGAGGCGGCTCAATGAGGGCCATATCCGGGCGCAGCCATTCCGTCGGCTGTATGGTTTCAAATTCATTTGTTGGTATAAACGGGTTGTTGACTATCCTTCGCGGGTTTACGCTGTCCGCTATATTAAACTTCCGTGCGAATTGCTCAAATTGCTCTATTTCTGCCAGCCTCTCATAGTCGTTAGGAATGGCTTTTAGTATAATCTGTGCCTCTAAGTAATCAAACAAACCACCGGACATTATTCTGATAAGTTCTACGCTTTCGGCCAAGGTATGTCCGTTGTGCTCCATCAGAGTAAACAATTCGTTTGTGACTTTAATGGACTCGTAGGCAATATCCAAATGCCGGTAAATAAAATTGATTTCATCCTCCGTCAGGCCAGAGAATGCCACCCCGCTGTGTATAAGCATGTAAAACTCAACCAGCTCCCGTATCCGGGAATCCTCTTGCCAGTCGGCCTCCTGGGCGCGAAAGATTGCTTCAATTAGCTCCGGGGGTGGTTCTGCAAGGTCGGGATTGCTTTCCGTGTAATAGGGTATAAAGCTTTCCTCTTCCGGAAATTCAAAAGGGTCATATTCAAACGGTTCGATTTCCGGCAATTGAAACCATGGCGATTCATAGTCATAGGCAAAGGCTATATTGGGCACAAGCATTGTTATTATAAGAATCAGCGTGACTATTCGTTTTAGATTATGCTTTTGTTTTTCCGGCATAATGACCCTCCTATCGTACGGTTATACGACCGGCATTGTTGATGCCCGTAATGGCTATGGTTGCAGATTCATTAAAGCTGGATGAGTAGATTCGGTGCTGGCCTCCGGTAAAGTAGAATATATGGGCCCTGTTTACATATATAAGGCTGCCGCCTTGAACATCACTAAACGCGCCGGAGGGTGTGTCAAAATTCATGCGCAGCATAGAGCCTGTCCCCACAAGGGGATGCTGCTGTGCCCCGGGGCCCGCTATCGCTTCAATTTCCACCGGGTCAATCAAGGATACAAGCATCCCTTGGAAGCCGGTACGGGCTTGCTCAAGGGTTATTGGTATGGGGTCAATCCTTGTTGCGGTTGCACTGTTTATTACGGTTAGGTTCACATCTGTTGGGGTTTGGTTTCTGGCCCCGTTAATCCTGATGTGCCCCTGCATGGTTTGCACATAACCCGTGACCCTTACATGTTGGCCAGTAAAGCTGCCCGCGTTGGCTATCTGCACCATGATGCCGTCATTGGGGCCGCTTGCGTTGATTGCTTGCATAAATGCCACATTTGCGGCTTGCGAGCCTGTGATATGCCCTTCAATTGTTACCCACGTACCCGTCGCGGAGGCTCTGACTCTGGAAACCGGTATTGATGATATGTCCGTTACCGTTATGCGTTCGGCATTGCTGATGCCTGTCATGGCAGCATACGCAGGCCCATTAAAGCGCGAGGAGTATATTTGATTTTCGCCCCGGAAATTAAGCACATGCCCTCTGCGTATGTAAACCCAGCAACCGTTTTGTATAGTGCTAATTGAAGCAGAGGACGGATTGTATAATTCTGCGCGCAGTACGGTGCCAGTTCCCATAAGGAAATGGTTTTGTGCGGCGGGTGTGCCGGTTCCGGCCGTTCTTGTTGAGATTTGCACCGGATGAGACACGGATACAAGCATTCCCTCAAAGCCCCTGCGGGCTTGCTCAAGGGTTATTGGTATGGGGTCAATCTGCGCAATCTCACTGTTTAGCACAGTCAGTGTCACATCGGATGCATTAGTATCGCGGGCTCCGTTAATTCTTATAAAGTGACCTGCTGACTCGCGCATTACGTAGCCCGTGACCCTTACACGCTGGCCGGTAAAGCTGCCCGCGTTGGTTATCTGCACCATGATGCCGTCATTGGGGCCGCTTGCGTCTGACGCTTGCATAAATGCCACATTTGCGGCCTGAGAACCCGTGATATATCCTTCTACGGTTACCGATGCCCATGTCCCCACCCTAGACCGGGCTTCGGATATGGTTACTACTGTAGGTTGTGCCAAGACTCGCATCGCCGCTGCACCACCCACCGACAGCAATGCCAAGGCAAACAGCATAATAATTACCTTGCTAAGCTTGCGTGTACGTTTTTTCATACAAGAAAAACCCCTTCAATGACTATTGGAATATTTTTCTTGTAGAATTATGTATTATATTGCTTAATGTGTCAATACTTTTTGAAGGAAAATAAAAGCATTGAAGCTACGATGCCCTAGCCGCCAGTTCTAAAATCAACTTAACTTCGCCCTGTCCCATGCCCAATTCCCTTGCGATATCGGGAACATTCAGTCCCTGTTCATGCATTTCCCAAATCTGCTTATGACGTGGGTTGGAGAAAGCCGGGCGTTTGGTAAATATTAAAGGCAGCGGCGCAGATTCTCCTGAGCCCTCTTTGTGAGAGCGAGAATCCCTGTCGTCAGCCACAGCAGTAGCTTCGTCTTTAATCAACTGTAGTTTCGCGCTGTGGGCCTCAATATATTGGGCAACCATTTCCGAAACAACATCGCTGGATTCGGAATTTCCATTTGGATTGTTCCAAACTTCGTTGGTCAATTCCTTCTGTTTGTCTTGCATCAGATTATACATAAATAGAATTGCCTGATATTTCTCGTCAATTTCCTTCAGTACAAGCGTGCCCATTTTATTTATTTCCGAAAGGGATGCGTCCAGTGTGGTGTCCAGGTCGGCGATTCGTTTTTCGATATCAATGGAATCCCTGTGATTTTTTTCACGGCGGCGCAAAACAAGCAATGCTCCCATAGAGAACATTGTAATCGCCGAAAAGCCGATAATCAAAATCACAAGAATAATATCCATAATTCTTCCACGCCTCCTTCGGTGCCACAAAACGGTTGACGTAAAAATCCGCAAGCGAATTTTCACGCTTTCTCCCTAAACTCTTATATCATACATGCTCTCGCCGATGGGCTTGTTTTGGTTTGCCGGGGCGGAAGCTTTCTTTTGCTTGGGCTTTCGGTTGGGCTGATATCCGCCGCCATGCCCCTGCCTTTCCGGATTAACGTCCTTTTTTTCGGATTGGTCGGTCTGGTTTACTTGCTTCTCCAACAATTTGGCTTGCTTTTCCAACCTGTCCGCAAACATCTGTCCGGCAACCTCCGGACGCGCGGCATTGGCATCGCCCGAACCGGCGCGATGCGCGTCGGCGGCATGTTGGATGGTTAAAGTCATATCAATGGGGCGTAGCATAAATGCACCTCCCTTATAAGTTCGGACCGATAACGATTTTCTCGCCATTATTGCGCAGACGGCAATTTGAAATTTCATCACGAATGGTCATTTGCGCATTACCGATGGTTATGCGAACCCCCGGCCGGATAACCCTTGCCGCAGCAACAGTCCCCACGCTAACGGCCAAAGTGCGGGTGATTTCATCAATTTCGTCTTGCAGCTTGGTCATTTTATCGCGATAAACCATTTTCAGATTAATCATTTTTACCAGAATTGCCTTTTTATCATCGGGGAGCTGGTCTTTTTTGCGCAAAATAGTCAGAGTAGTAACGGCCTTATCACATTTTTCGTATTCTTCTTTTATTTTATTAAATTCATTGACAAGTTCTTTCTGGCGTCCTAATTCTCTTGGCGCACCTCCTACTTCGATTTCCGTAAGGGTACCCATGGGCGAGCCTATTGTTTGCGCCACCAGTTTTTCACCGGCCACAAGTGTTCCTCCAACCAGAAGTCCGTTCTTTCCGGACACGGTAACACTTCCGTTGCATTTGATATGGCTCTTCATTATAGAGTCCGCAGTAACGTTTCCGCCGGCATTTACCTTGCAGCTTTCGATAAACTTGGCGGTTATGTCGTTAGCGGCGGTAAGCTCGCCTTTGTCCGACCCTTGGACGCCGTTTCCAAGTACAATACTGCCCTCGGTGGAAACTAGGGTTGCCGCCTCGCACACACCAAACACTTCGATATTGCCGACAGCCTTTACCGTAAACCCGGAAACAACCGTTCCTCGCACGGTCACTTGTCCGTTGAAATCTATATCGCCCGTGGAGTTGTCAACATTTCCGGCAATTTCCAAATGCGCGGATATATTAATTTTACCCTCTTGAAGTAGCAGCTGACCGCTTACGTCGGCAATCAAGTGCATTCCGTCGGGAGAAAGCACCGTGCCCTTTCCTCTGGGGATAACAGTAGCGGGGCGGGGTTTTACGGCGGGAATAATATTTCCGTAAACATCTATGCCATCCTTACCTTCACGGGCGGGAACACTTGTAACCAGAACATCACCGCGGTTTGTCAACTTAAACATGCCCAGCTGTTTAAAGTTTACCGTGCCGTCTTCCATGATTTTAGGCTTGGGTTTGATATTACTTCTGTCAAAATGGAACTGTAAGAATCCGTCTATACTCTTCGTTGGCTCTTCTCCCCGGGCAATGGTAAGCTTCCGCCCGTAACGTCTGGTTTTTAAGGCCGCGTCTACGAGGCTTTCGTCCGGTTTGACGTTTTCCTTTAGGATTAAATCTAAAATTTCATTGCGGGTAAGCAATCTGCCATTATGCACAGGCTCGGATAAGACTAAAAACGCCTCCATACGGTCCTCGCTAACTTCGACTGCGGCAGATTCCCCCATTTGGTTAATTGAGGTATTGCTGGAGATTTTGACCGCGACAGCCGGTTCGTCGCTTTTTAACGCTTCGCTTAAAGCAATATAATCCACATCCGAAACGCCGTAAGAATCTATCAATTCAACAACATCCGAACGTGACGCGCGTGGTATGCCTTCCCTGTTGACGATGTGTAGGTATACTCCGTCTTCCTTGACAACTAAATTAAAATTTTTTCCATCCATGCAAATCCCCCGTCTCTAGTTAGGCAAATAGCAAACCCTTGTACCGGCCAAGCTTGCCCTGCAAGCGCGTAATGGCCTTTGTATGGATTTGCGAAACCCTGGATTCTGACACCTTCATAATGCTACTAATTTCCTTTAACGTCAAGTCCTCAAAATAATACAGAGTTACGACTAATTTCTCCTTTTCCGATAGTTTACTTATAGCGTCGGCCAGCATGGCTTTGCGTTCGCGTCTTTCGGTTTGCTCTTCCGGTGAATCTATGCGATTTGCAACCAGCGGCGTGAAGGAGGCTTCATAATTTTGGTCCATAAAATCATCCAGTGAAACCAGCGACAGCACAGAAGATTTTTTCATTAATTCGCGGGCCTCGTCCAAACTAAGACCCAAACGTTCCGCAATTTCCTCGTCGGTTGGTTCTCGGCCCAGTTCATCCTCCAACTGATTGTAGACCTGCTCCATCTGCTTGTTCTTTTGCCTCAAGGTTCGCGGAATCCAATCCATTCGGCGGATATGGTCAATTATCGCGCCGCGTATACGAAAAGAGGCATAGGTCTCAAACTTGACACCTTTACCACTGTCAAACTTGTCAATGGCGTCAATCAGTCCAAAAATCCCATACCCTACTAAATCATCATATTCTACATGCTGGCCAATGTGAATAAGCAGTCTCCCCGCCACGTATTTAACAAGCGGCGCGTATTGCAGTATCAATTTTTCTTTCAATGCAGGGCTTCTGTTTGTACTATAAGCCTGCCACAGTTTATCCAGATTCGTCATATCCATAGATGCTTAAGAAACGTCGCCCAAGGCTATTCTATCCATTAGCTCCTCGGCTGTGGGCTCGTGATATATTTCGTCGGACTCGAAAGCTACCAAATCCTGCTCGGTTACGGGAGGCTCAACCGGTGTGTATTCCATCACGACGTCAGGAACTTCTTCACCGACTTCCAGCTCCAGCTCTTCGTCGATTAATTCTTCAATCTCGGCAGGTGCAAACACATTGTGGATTAGAATAGCTCGGGCAATATGACCCACGAAATAAAATATTACGATTACCAAGCTCACCCATAACGCCATGTTAAACAGCGGAAAGGGGCTTCCCACCAGATAATGAATTATAAAACCTGCCGTAATTACCAGCGCGGCCAGAATACATATTAAAAGATGCGATTTATTGAGTTGATATGACATATTATTTCCGCCTTATCCCATGCCGCCCTTGGAGGCAGCACAAAAATGTTTGTGCAAAAAATTCGCTTTGCGAATTTTCACACTTTATCTATATTGTCCTAATTCCTTGGCCGATAGCCTTTATCAAAAAACGTCCGTCTTCGGCGTAAAGCTCTACCGTGCGGCCAAAGCTCGCGCCTGTTTCCTCGCCAATCAAAGGGATGCCCATCATCATTAGGGCTCGCTTTGTAGCCTCGACATTGCGGTCACCAACACGTAGATTCTCGTTCGTGGCGTTGAAAGCGAACATCTGCGCACCACCGGCGATTTTCGCCTTAAGGTGTCGACGGTTCGCGCCTTTTTTTTCCATATCGGAAATTAATTGAACCAATGCCGTGTCGGCAAACTTAGCCTTATTTGAATTGTTTTGAATAGCCTTTGAATCCGGAAGCATTATATGCGCTAACCCGGCGACTTTCGAAATGGGGTCATAAAGTGCAATTCCCACACACGAACCAAGCCCTAGGGTCGTAAGTGCGCCAGGAGCTGCCGTGACATTAAGGTCGGCCATTCCAACTACAATCATTTTCATATTATTCCACTCCTAAGGAACGCAGAATTCTATAGAATGAGTGCAAGTTCGGCACTAAGATAAAACAACCCGTAGAACTGATGTCTTCAATGGCAATTTGGGATTCGATAAAAAGAATCTTATCCGCCATTTTGCCGTATTCGATAGCGGGAATAGATAAAATTGAGTTGGCCATATCCACCGACATAAACGGGACAGACGGCTTAATATGGGAATTTGTAAGACCCGCAAGAGAGCCCAGGTACGAGCTGACCAAAATATTGGCCAATTCCTCGATGGCAGAACGTTCCATTTCCGAAAAAACGTATTTGTCTTCGCCGGTTTTGGTGTTGGGCTGGCCGAGAACAGCGGCAGCCAAGGTGCGGGCGTCGTCAACAGCCAATAGATGCATCATCATACCTTGAATATTGCCGGAAAGGGATACTAAAAGCCCCACAATCACATTTTCCGGCCCGCCTACGAAGTCCGCTACATTCTTAAATTCCACCCAAGAGACATTGGGCACAGGCATAGTTACTTTTTTGTTAATCATTTTTGACAATGCCGTGGCCGCGTGAGCCGTACCCATAGAGCCAATCTCTTTTAAAATATCCAGATGGGTGTCGCTGAATAAATTTTCGATACCTTGTTTCGCCATAATCACTTTCCCCCGTTTCGATGAGGCAGCTACCGTGAGCGCGCCTTTTTTAGCTCCTCGCGTTGCATTTTATACATATAACGGATTATTACTTCCTTGTCTGACTCGGGCATCATTGTAAAACGTATGCCGTATTGATATTTATATTTCGATTCCCGTGGAAGCTCCGTTAGTGTTCGGACATCGCCGAAAGCCACTAATAAATCGTCACCAATCCGCAAATCTATGTTTAGCAGATATCCGACGTTTAGCTTTTTGTCTGAATATATCTTTGCACCACCCGCGCTTAGGTCTATTACCAAGCCGGTTTCGCGTTCGCTTTGCTGGCCGCTTGAATAAATAATCGAAAATGACACTTCAAGGGCACAATTGAACCGGAAAGCGGAGCGGCGTTGGATTTTTTCGCCTCCGTCCTCCAGACGGAATTTTAGCACGTCAAAACCATCTACATCAGTATATCCCAAAAGCTCCGCTTTGTAGCGAAAGGTAGAGTTTTCCATCAAAAGGCGCAGAACAAATTTTTCTCCGGGGCACAACCGCACCGGCTTTCCCTGCGAAACAGGCGCGTGAATCAATACTTCGCGCTTGTCTGTCATTAAGACCTCAACCTTGCACATATACCCGTCAGTGTGGCCGTCTCCGGGCTTTTGAATTTGCACTCTTGAACCGGATTTTAATTGCTCTATAAACATTATCCCCACCCTGTGGCTAAATGCCAAACCTTCCGATTAATTTTAATACGAAATTCTGAATGCTGTTTTTCTTTTCTACTTGCATTTCAAGAAGCTTAGCACATATATTACTGAACCGCATAGTGCTTTGTGCGTATGGGAAAATTATGGATACGGGCTGTTGCTTGCGCACGGCGCGTACCAGAAATGAATCATAAGGTATGCATCCGAGCAGAATTAACTTTATGCCTAAAAAGCGCGTTGACACGCCGTTTAGCTTTTCGAAAACCTCTTGGGCTTCGATGTCGTTGATTGCACAGTTTACTACCATTTGAAGCTGTTGCATTTCCGGCATTGATGTTTTTACCGATTTTATTAGGGCGTAGGCGTCGGCGATGGCCGTTGGGTCCGGCGTGGTTACGACGATGGTTTCCGCGGCAGCTTTTATAAAATTGATTACCGCATTGGATAAACCCGCGCGTGTGTCTATTATAATAAAATCCGTCAAATCGTCCAAACGCAGAAAGCCATCAGTCAGGCGAGCGATTTGGCTGTCGGTTAAATCCGACAGTGCCGACATTCCCGACCCCCCCGAGAGAAACATACATCCCAGCGGACCAGTGGTCAGCGCGACCTCCATGTCAACATTGCCGTTTAGCACGTCCATGACGGAGTGCTTTGGAGTCACTCCCAGCAGAATCTCAACATTGGCCAAGCCAAAATCGGCGTCGATTATCACAACCCGCTTGCCTAGCTTGCGTATTTGAATTGCCAAGTTCGTGGCAAAGTTTGACTTGCCTACCCCGCCCTTTCCGCTGGCTACGGCTATTACCCGGGCAGTCATTACGGATTTGGGTTCATCCGGAGTGTATGCCGTGGCGTACGCCCGCTGGCGCATAAGCTCCCTCAGGCGTTTTGCTTGATCCATCATTAACGCGAACCGCCTTCCGAATATGGATGAATCCCCCCGTCTGTCAGCCCCAGTAAGGATTTTGCTATTTTGTCCGGCTTGATGGCTTCCAAGTCATCGGGCACATTTTGCCCAAAGGTGACATAGGCGGTTTTTTTACCCGTCAAACAACAGATATTCATTAAAGAGCCTAAGGCTTCGGCTTCGTCCAGTTTTGTAAAAATTAAATTGAAATCAGATAATTGGTCGTAGGAACTTACGATTTTACACAAATCCTCATAGCGGGTCGTTACACTTAGAACCAAATAGCGTATACCGTCGGGTACGGTTTCTAAGAGGGCTTTTAGCTCGTTTAGGCTTTCTTGGTTCTTGTGAGAACGCCCTGCGGTATCTACCAGCACTAAGTCGCATTTAGCACGGAGGGCTCGCAGATGGTCGGGCATTTCTTGAGGAGAGTAGATAACCCGGATGTCCAGCCCCAGGATGTCGGCGTAGGTTTTTAACTGCTCTACTGCCGCTATTCTGTAGGTATCCGCTGTTATTAAGCCTACCCGCAGGCCGTGCTTTAAGGCCAAAACAGAGGATAGCTTTGCGATGGTTGTTGTCTTGCCTACTCCGGTTGGCCCCATGAACACTATTGTTTGCGCACTGCCTTTGTTTGTGTCAATCAAAGTGGGGTTTTTCAAAATGTCAACGATATTGCCATAAACGGCCTTAACCAGCAGCTTTACATCCACTTGACTGGCTTCGTCTACAGATTCCAATTCACGCAGAATAAACGCAGCCACTTCGGGACGCACTTCTTGGGTCAGCATTGTATCGTAAAAAAGCTGTACCATGCTGTGCTTGTATTTTTTAGCTGATTGCACAGGAGCGGCGTCAGTGCCGGCGTCGATTTGACTTTTGCCCGTACGCTTTGCGGACTCTTCGTGTTCGATTTGGTTGGCCGCTTTGCGAGCCTCCCGCAACAGAAGCGTCATGGACTCCTCAATTGCCGCAGAGCCGGACGCGGAGCTGCTTTCCACCAAGTCGGCAGAGAGGGTCTTACGCTCTACGTGGAGCGGCGTATATTCTGCCTCAGGCTGGGACATTAAGCTTAAAAATTCCTCGTCCTCTTCGCTGGCAGCCGTTATTACTACCGTGGATTTTTTAAAAAGCTTAAATAAACCTTTAGACGGCTTTTGTTTTACGCTTATTATGGTCGCGTTTGCACCCATTTCTTCAAATATAATGGGCATCAATGCGGCTTCGCTTTTACCCTCGTATCTTTTTACCTTCATGAGACGCTCACCATACCTACTGACTGTACCTCTGCCGATTGGTCAATTTCTCCGTAACTAAGAACAACTAAATCAGGTGCGATTTCTTCCACAAGCTGCTTAAAGTACATACGCACAAAGGGCGACGTGAGGATTATTGGTAAAACGCCCAATTGTGTCAGCTTGGATACTTCCTTTTTAAGGCTGTCGAACACACGCTGACTAAGCTGATGGTCGATGTTGACAAAGCTGCCGATTTCCGTTTTTTGGATGTTTCCTGTTAAGGTCTGCTCCAAGGACGGGTCTAGGGTTATTACCGTGTTTACGCCCTGTCCGAAGAATTTCTTGGATATTGCGCGGCGCAGGGCTTGGCGAGTGTATTCCGTAAGCATATCCGTGTCCCGGGTGATGGGCGCGTAGTCCGCCAAGGTTTCCAAAATTGTGACCAAGTCGCGGATAGAGATGCTTTCCTTTAATAACTTGGAGAGAACCTTTTGCACCTCGCCTATGGACAGATACTTAGGCATCAGTTCGTCAACCAGCACGGAATGAGATTCTTTTACGTGATTGATAAGCTTTTGCACATCTTGACGAGACAATAACTCATGCAAGTGCTGGCGGATTACCTCCGTAAGGTGCGTGGCTATAATTGCCGGGGGGTCAACCACGGTATAGCCCAAGGCTTCCGCCCGCTCCCGCTGGGATTCGGATATCCACATGGCGGGGAGGCCAGCGAAGGGCTCTACGGTTTCGATGCCGTCGATTTCCTCTTCAACATAGCCGGAGTTCATGGCCATGTAATGGTCAAACATTATTTCACCGCCGGCT
The DNA here is from genome assembly GCA_009788085.1 of Defluviitaleaceae bacterium. Taxonomy (GTDB): domain Bacteria; phylum Bacillota; class Clostridia; order Lachnospirales; family WQUN01; genus WRAH01. The sequence continues at coordinate 14,598 of WQSB01000018.1, read as the reverse complement.
ACCTCTACACCTTTTATAAAAATGGCGTATTGGTTGGGGCTTAGTTTTATATTGTCTTGCAGACGAATCTGCGGGATTATCGCGCCCAGCTCCAACGCAATGTTGCGCCGAATCATTACCACGCGCTCAAGCAAGTCGCCTCCTTGGTCCGCCGCCACCAGCGGAATCAGGCCGTATCCAAAGCACAGGCGAATCATGTCTACGTCGGTTAGTGGCAGCATATCGTCGGGGCGACGCATTTCTTCGGCTTCTATGTCGTCGGTTGTAATTTCGGTTTCTATGGCTTCCATTGTTTTTTGACGTGTCATTCTAAATCCGATAAAAACCAGCACAAGCCCCGTGGGAATAAAGAACATCCGGGGCATACCGGCAAAAATCCCCAACGCCACCAGAGCCGAGCCACCTAAAATCATAACCAACGGCTGTTTTAACAATTGAGTATGAAGCGCGCCGGAAATTTCTTCTTCTACAGTGGCCTTTGTTACGATAAAGCCCGTAGCCAGCGCAATCATTACCGCCGGAAGCTGCGAAACAAGACCGTCACCGATGGTAAGCAACATAAACAAATTTGTGGCGTCGCCGATGGACATGGAGTAACCCGTGGCTATACCCGTTGTGCCCAGCGCGATTCCGCCGATGATATTAACAAACACGATTAGAATACTAAAAATCGCGTCACCTTTTACGAACTTTACCGCACCGTCCATCGCACCGTAGAAATTGGATTCGTCTTGGATTTTTTTGCGTCGGGATTTGGCTTCGTCTTCGCTGATTAGACCTGTGTTTAAGTCCGCGTCGATGGCCATTTGCTTACCGGGCATCGCGTCCAAGGTAAAACGCGCCGTTACTTCCGCCACGCGCTCCGAACCTTTGGTAATTACAAGAAAGTTTACAAGCACTATTATAATGAAGAGAATGGCACCGACTATTATATTGCCACCAGCCACAATGTCGCCAAAAACCGCGATTACCTCGCCCGCCTCGCCCCGCAGAAGAATCGCGCGGGTCGTGGAAAAGCTCAAAGCCACCCTAAACAGCGTAACCATCAGCAGTATCGAGGGGAACATGGACATATCCAACGCTTCACGGGCATACAGCGCGTTAAGCAAAATTATCAAAGCCAGTCCAAACACAATCATAAGCAACAGGTCAAGCATCCAAAGCGGCACCGGAATTATAATCAGGGCCACCATAGCTACTATGCCTATACCAATAATTGATTCCTTTTTCATCATCCCGAATGTCCACTCTCCCGGCGGGAAAAAGCTTGTGCACCCCCCGCACACTTTTGTTACCTCGACATAGTATATCGTAATTTAGATTTTGTCGCAATGGCAATTCTTACGATGATTTTGCTTGCGTTACAGTTTTGAAATTGCAATCATGCCGCTGTATTTAACCATCAAGTATTCCAAGCTCTGCAAGCGCGAGCCATTGTGTAAAATGTGCACGTTTAGTACATGACTGCCGTTTTCGAGGCCGGAGAGGTCAAGGACTAATCGGTAGGGAATTATATTTGACTGACCTCTCCACTGACCGTTTATGAAATATTGCACCACCAGTTCGTCATAGGCGAAGAAGGGGGCATAGGTCAGTAAGGCTACGGCATTGGCCGGTAGAGTCACGCCGTCGGACGCCGGTGCAAAGGTAATGGGCGACTCGGTTTGGCCGCGGCCAAGGAAGTATTCGGTATTAACCAGCTGTGTATAAAGCTCTCTGGCCCGGGAAGATGTATTAAAGTCAAAGCGCATACTGACGACATCGCTGGGAACATAAGTATTAAACCAGAAAATGGCCTTTACCTCGGGGAAGAGCATAGGGATATAGGCGTATAGCTGGCGCATACGCGGTAATGCCCATTCGGTCAAATCCTCGCTGTTGGAAATATTATAAAGAGACACGCCCCCCTCAGAAATGTAAATGGGATGGCGGTGGCCGAACATTTCCACCAGCTCGCGCATGACAGCCACGGGGTTGGCGTATTCCCCTGTGCGGAAAATAGCGGCTTCCACAGGGGTTGTGTTCGGGTTGCCTAAGAAGTATCTGGCGACATACAGAGAAATGCCAATCCAGTCAACATAGTCTTCACCGGGATAATAGGTCATCCAGTCAATATCGTGATGGGGGAAATGGTTTACGGAATAGACCATTGCTACATTGGGGGCTTCGCGGCGCATGATGTTGGCGATAAACCGGAAAGCCGCGATAAACTCATCCGGGTCGGCCCGGTTTGACCAAGCATCAACCTCGCCGCCCACACGCAAAAGAATGGGCAAGCCGGTCTTATTGAGGAACCGGGCAGCCTCGGTGATTCTCGCGCCCTGGGCCGGGATTGTAGCCGGGGTTGACCCCTCATGGAGGAAATTCCAATTTATTTGAACTAGGGAATAATCATAGCGGGACACCCCGAACATGGTTTCATTCCGCCGGAGGTCATAAGTCACGCGCTGGCGCATGTCCTGAGTTTCAAACTCTACATATATAGACACGGCACTAGGCGGGTTCGGGCCGCCTTTCACAGCGGAATTTCCTGTAGGCTCACCAAAAAAGATTCCCGTGCGCGGGACAAATGGCGCGTCAAACTCGGCAATTCTGCCCGTGCCGTCCCGCAGCTCCGCAAACAGCACCGCTTGCACCGTCAGCGAAGCCAGTCTGCCTGTTAAAATCGTCCGCGTAAATTCTAAATCTGCGGGATTTCCTCCGATTTGCGGGATAAACGCCTGATAGGCATTCATAAACAGCAATGCCATCTCGGTGCCCCAAATGGCGTTTTCACCGTCGTTGATACGAAGGGCATGATGGGCAACATTATAGGCTGCCATATAAGTAATATTTATCGAAAATCCAAACCCTGCGGGATTGGCTTCCCACTCGGCAGCGCGTGCCTCTGCGGTTTGCCCGCTTAACATATGGTCAAACAGCCTACGGCCGTATCTCACCACTGCTGCGGAATCGTCCCTGTCCAGTGCCGCGTTATACGGGTTAAACACAGGCCAAAAACTGCCCGGTATCGGGCCTCCGTGTGGAATTGCCGCAACCGGAATGATGTATGTAAGCACCATTACCAGAGTCAGAATTGCCGCAACTGCCATTGTACGCTTGCGTGTGATTTTCATAGAAAACCCATCTCCTCTTTTATGATGCCATTCATATAGCTTATGGCTTAATGTATCACAGAAAATGTCCTAATTCAAGCGTCAGACTCTGTTGTCCAGTTTTCACCTCTTTACATACTGCGGTGGATTGATTATACTTCCCGACAAAGGGGTACGAGGGGGTAACTTATGCGAATCGAGCGAATCAGCGAGACGCAGATGAAATTTGTACTTATGACCGATGACCTAGAGGAGCGGGATATAAAAATCAGCGAGTTGTCCTATGCGTCCGACAAGACTCAGCAGCTTTTTCGGGAGATAATGCATTTGGTGCAGGACGAGGGCGAGTTTGTGTCTGAGAACACTCCGTTGATGTTTGAGGCTATGCGCGTGGGCGTGGATAGTCTTGTTGTCGTGGTGACGAAAATTAACGAGGCCGGCGGCGGTGAGAAGCAGTTTAATTTGATTCCGGCGGCGAGACAGGACTGCCGGCTTAAAAAAGGCAAATTCATTGAGCCGCCCGAAACCACAAACGAGGACAGTTACGTTATATTCTCTTTTGAGAATATTGACACTATGGCAGCGGGAGCGTCGCGTTTGTCGTTTCACTTTGCGGGGGGAAGTCAATCCTACAAGCTGAACGACCGCTATTTTCTGTTGCTGAAAAACGAAACAGAGGACAATCAAACCACAGGCGAGCTGGAAAACATTTTACACGAATTCGGCCTGAAGCATGTCTCGAATTTAATCAGCTGCCAATATCTGGTGGAACGAGGCGAGGTAATCATCGCCGAAAACGCAGTTGATAAATTAAGGATGTATTATGGCCAACTTTAAACCGCAAGAGTATCACGAATCCGCAGAATTTTTAAAATCAAAAATCCCCTTTGTGCCGGAGGCTTTGTTGATTCTGGGCTCGGGGCTGGGTTTTCTTGCCGACGAATTGGAAAATGCAATTACAATTCCCTACGGCGAAATTCCGCATTTCAAAAATTCAACCGCCCCCGGGCATAAGGGACGCTTGGTTGCCGGCAAGCTTTCCGGCAAAAATGTTCTTGCCATGCAGGGGCGTTTTCACATCTACGAAGGGTATTCCCCCGAAGAAGCCGCGTATCCCGTGCGAGTGGCGTCTCTTTTGGGCGCGGGCAGCGCGATTATCACCTGCGCTTGCGGCGGCGTAAACAAGGATTACAATGTGGGCGACCTTGCCCTGTTGACGGACTATGTAAATTTGACCCACCCGGGCCCCTTGGTGGGCTTTGATATTTCCGGCTTTGACGCGAGGTTCTTTGATATGGGAAGCGCGTATGATAAAAATTATCGCGCTTTGGCAAAAACCATCGCAGAGGAAAAAGGCATCACCTTGCGTGAAGGGGTGTATTTCTACATGCCCGGCCCGCAGTTTGAAACCCCGGCGGAAATCCGCGCTATTCGGGCCCTTGGTGGGGATTTGGTGGGCATGAGCGTCGTTCATGAGACAATAATGGCCAGACGCTGCAATATGCGTACTCTTGGTCTTGGCCTTGTGACAAACATGGCCGCAGGCATCCTTGACGCACCCCTTACCGAGGATGAGGTTCTTGTGGAAGGGCAAAAGGCCGCCAAGAAGTTTTCGGAATTAATCAAGACTTTTGTATCGACAGCTCTCTAACTTGTTTAGAGAAGCATAAGAGCAGGCCTATGGCGATATACGCCCCGCCTTGAATAATAAACACGGTATCCACATATAAAATCGTCCCCAGAAAGCCGCCTACAAGCGCACCTATTGCGGCGGCAACGGCACGCAGGCTTGTGGTGGAGGCGTACACTCTGCCAGTTAGATGATTTGGGGAAACCTTTTGAATCAAAACCTGATAGAAAATACCAATTATACTGCCAAGGCCAATATATATAATATACATAAGAATCGCCCTTGAGAAATTATCCTCTATAACATTTACGAACATAATACGCGCCGCGCCGGATATAACCAAGCTAGTCACAAGGATTTTCCATAGCTGAAATTTATTTTCAACTATTCTGCATACATAAGAGCCAATCATTCCGCCCATTAGCGCGAGAAATGAAAACAGTATATAGCTGGACACCGCGCCAAGCCTCATATCTATAAACATCGGAAAATTTACATAGGCAATATCATTAAAGAAAGCCATGCCCATGGTGGCAATTGCAAAAAACAGCAGCACTCCTTTTTTGATAAATGAAAAACCCTCGCCAAGCTCGCCAAAATATGATTTTAAAGCGGGCTTATTTTCTTGGGCGGATTCTTTATACCGGAAAAGAAAAGTGAACAACGAGGCGATAAGCAATAATACGGCAATAACACCGTAAAACCGTGTGAAATTAAGCTCGTCGGTGGACATTGTAAGCAATACCGCCCCAAGGCCAAGCCCGCTGATAATCCCAAATATATTCATGGCGGCATTGGCTTTTACCAAATCCTCGCTGTCTACAATTCTTGGTAAAATGGCGGTAAACGCTGGGTTGCTAAACATAGAAGAAGTTGAAAAAATTAAAATGGCAAGGAAAAAGAACCACGAGCCTACATAAAAATATAAATGGGAAATCATTAAGAGGACAACCACACAGAATTTAGTAAATTCGACTATTCTAAGCACTCTGGCCTTATTCCATCGGTCAACAAAAGGCCCAACAAGGAAGCTGGCAACCATCGGCGCGCCAAACATAAACCCGGCAATACCCGTGTATATCGGGTTTTGATACATGGCATGAATAACCCACATCATAAAGATGCTAAACATTCCGCGCCCAATGCCCCCAAAAGTGGAAAACAACGTAAGGCTGCGGAAATTATGATTTTCAAAAAATAATTTTAACATATAAAATCCCCCTCATCCAAATGGGGGATTTGCCCCCAAGCCCCCGCTACGGGGTCGTGCTTCGCACTACCCTACCAGTACATTATAGGGGGGTCAATATCAATCCCGGCAAGTTGCATTTCAGTCAGGGTGAGTTGCGTTTTTGCCCTTGTGAAATTCGTCGAGCTGTTGGTTGATTTTCTCTGCAAGTTCTTTCTCCTTAATGTATATATTCGTGGCGTTAAAGTATGAATATCCAACAATGGCAGCATAGACCAACAGAAATGTTATAATTGTGTCGAGGGTGATGCCGCTGCCGGTTACTACCCTCGCTTTGCGGTATTACCGCACCTCTGACGCATGGTCATTCCCCTTTTTTTATTTGACATTTCCATCCATTATAATATATTCTGTCTATAAGATAATTTTACAATGATGCGAGGGATAAAGCTTATGACAAAGGCGTGTTTGAAAAAGCGGATTGACACGGCGGCGGGGCGGATTCCTGCGGATTTGGTCATCAAGAATGCCCGGGTGGTGAACGTCTACGGCGGCACTATCATCAAGGGAGACATCGCGGTTACGGACGGCTGTATCGCGGGCGTAGGAGCGTACGAAGGAAAGACTGTCCACGACGCAAAGGGGAAATTCGCCGCGCCAGGGTTTATTGACAGCCATATTCACATCGAATCGGCCTGCGTGACCCCGGAAGAAATCGGCCGGCTTTTAGTGCCCTGCGGAGCGACTACAATTATTGCCGACCCCCATGAAATCGCGAATGTCAAAGGCCTCGAAGCAATAACTTACATGGCCGAGGCCGCCCGAGAGACGGCACTTGACATTAAATTCATGTTGCCGTCCTGCGTTCCCGCTACTCCGTTTGAACATGCGGGGGCCAGTTTCGGCGCGGAGGAAATGACAAAAGCTTTAAAAGACAAAGGAATTTTGGGCCTTGGGGAATTTATGGATTATCCCGGTGTGGTTGCGGCTACAGAATCCGCACTTGACCGCCTTTTTGCCGCACATGAGGTAGGAGTTCACATTGACGGGCACAGCCCGGGGTTGTCAGGCCTTGCCCTGAATGCCTATGCCGCCGCGGGGATTTCCACCGACCATGAATGTACAACAATAGAAGACATGCACGAACGTATTTCTCGTGGAATGTACATACTAATGAGGCAGGGGTCTGCCTGTCATGACTTGGAAGTTTTGCTGGGTGGCGTGACTCCGCAGAACAGTTCCCGCTGCCTGCTTTGCTCGGACGACCGCCAGCCTAAAACCATTTTGGAAAAGGGTCACTTGGACGAACATCTGCGCATTTGCGTGCGTCATGGCATCGACCCGATTACAGCCATTTGCATGGCCACAATTAATGCCGCAAACTGCTTTGGTCTATCCGACCGGGGAGCCATCGCCCCGGGGCTTAGAGCGGACATCGTGCTGCTGGATGATTTAACCGGCTTTGGAGTTTCCCAAGTATTCATTAAAGGGCAGCTTGTAGCGGAGGCCGGAAAATATCTGCCCGTTGTCACCCGCGTTTCCAGCACCGCAATGGAAAGCAGCTTTCATGTAAAGGATTTTTCGAAAAAGAAGTTGAAGCTGCGCCTAAGAAGCGACAAGGTTTATGTAATCGACATACAACCCGGCGGAGTCACCACCGGCAAGGGAACGGCTCGGGTAAAGCTGGGCGCGGATGGGGATTTTGTCTATGACGAAAACGCGGACATCGTAAAACTGGCAGTGGTGGAGAGGCACCAAAATACCGGGAATGTAGCAGTGGCACTTCTGCGCGGGTACGGCATCAAGGCGGGTGCGGTCGCGCTGTCCATTGCCCATGATTCCCACAATATCATCACAGCAGGAACAAATGACAAGGACATAACCTTTGCCGTAGAAAGCCTGGTTGAACAAGGCGGCGGCGTGGTTTTGGTAAAAGACGGAGCGGTGCTGGAGGCAATGCCTTTGCCTGTCGGCGGGATTATGAGCAATCAAAGCGGCGAGTGGGTTGACGAGAAGCTTAACACCATTCATGAGATTGCCCATCGAGAACTGGGGATAAGCGAGGACGTAGAGCCACTAATGACTCTAAGCTTTATGGCATTGCCCGTGATTCCGGAGCTCAAGCTCACGGACATGGGCCTTTTTGATGTCGCGTCGTTTGGATTTATTCCAATTAATGTAAAGTGAGGTGTTGTATATGTTCCAAGATTTATCCGTATTTGTCATCGCAGTAATCTTTGTAGCCATCAACGGGCTGACTATGCTGGCTTGGGCGGCGGCACAAGGCTACAAAATGAAACCTACGGCTTTTGCGTTTTTGGTGGGTGCAGTGGGCAATTTGCTTACCGGGTCGATTACGCCCATTTCCGGGCAGTCTTCTATCCTGACGGTTTCCCATTTCATGAAAAACGTCAACGAACGGATTGCGGCTCTGCTACTGGCCGTATTGGTAATGATTCCCCTGGGGCTGACCGGGGCCGTTACCAGAATTGCCGACTTTGCCGGCCCTGCCGTCGTAAACGGCATGATGGCTGGCGTGGGCCTTATGGTGGCGGGAATCAGCCTAGACATGCTCAAGCAGAACAGGCGTACCGCGGCCATTGCTTTTATCGGCGCGCTGGCCACCCATGTGGCAGTCCCGCGCATTGAATGGCTCGACAACCGCCATGCCTTGGTTTATGTAATCGCCGTATCCGTAACTTTGGCCACACTTGATTTTGTCTTCCTCCAAACAGACCCTGAAACCGGGAAAAAAGGACGTCGCATTGACATAATCAAGGCTTCCAAAGCCGACGGGTATGAAGGGGACATGGAGCAAAACGAAAACCCAAAATTCTGGACAAAAGAATATTGGGAAGATTTTAAACTGATGAAGCCAAAGTTTGGCTTTTACGCTTTCTACTTCGCGCTGGCATTCATAAGCCTAAACATAGGCACGAACATAGCTTTTGGCAATATCACTGCCGGTTTTGGCGCGCGCGACGCCTACGGTGCTCTTCTCAACCCGCAAAATATGGACCATCTTACGGTAATCAACAGCATAGCCGACATCCCCAGCGTATTATTCGGCGGCGCACCCGTGGGCGCGATTATTTCCGCCACAGCCGCCGCGCCCTGGCCTGTTATGGCCGGCGTGGTAATGATGCTTCTGTGCGCCTTGCTGCTGTTCCTTGGGCTCATGACAAAAGCCGTGAAATACATTCCCGTTCAGGCTATTGCGGGCTTCCTGTTTATCATCGGCTTCTTCTCAACCTTTGTGCCCAACCTCAGAAACGCCTTGGGCATAGGTGTTGCCCCGATAAATCAGGTGGCCGAAATCAGCTACGCCATGGAAAGGGCCCCCATGGTTGCCGCCGCCTTAGCCATAACCGCCCTAACCAAGAATCCCTTCCTTGGACTGGTTGCCGGCATAGCCGTACGTTATATCGGAAGCTGGTTTGGACTGTAGGAAAGAGAAATAAGCTGTATCGACGAAAAAAAGGCGGGAATTCGCTTGCAGATTTAATCATCTGCTCGAACTCCCGCCTTTCTACTTGTCGCAATGTGATTTACTTTGTCTCTGGTCGTCTGTTACTCCTCATCATCGGATGGTACATAAAAGCTGACATCACTTTCGGGGTCGAGTATGCGGATTTGCACCTCTTGGCGTCCCTGCCACCAGTGAATGGCCGCACGATGAACGGTGATGTATCTGCCAACAAGATTATCTCTGTCGTTTGCGTGGTCAAGCCCCGCTACAAGATGCCATCCGTCAATGCCGCAGGCTACAGCAAAGGTGTAGTCCCCCGCGCCGTAGGGCTGATGCAGAACGAAGTTTGGACGAACGCCGCCCGGCCCTGTGATTACAAGGTCATGGCTCAGTTGTACGCCCTCAAGGGTAACAAGCATGGAGCGGTACGCGCCACCTCGCAATGCCAGCAAGGACGGCAGAAGAACTGGCTCTGGCTGGACAGGATTCGGGTCAAGGATTTGAACTGCCTCTATTCCTGTGATTGTAATGTTTTCAACTTCCGCGAAACCGCTGCCCACTTGGTCGCCGTTGCGGACGCCCGTTACGATTATATAGCTGCCCACTACATCATCTGTAGCCCAGCCCAGCGGACCGCGCACAAGAATGCCTGAAAACGGTGTGCGAGCGTCAAAGTCTTGCAGGTGGACTGAGTTGCGGTTTCCGGGGCTGGTATCATAGTAGTTGACGGCAATACCGCGCACTGTCACCACGGTATCGTTTTCACGCATGTTGGCCTCGGCTACGGTGAGTGGCTCGTTGTAAACGCGCACTACGCCGCCTACGCCCCAGTCGGTGTGCATACGCTCCGCTGCAAGGTCTGCTCTCCAGTGTACGACGGCACGGTCTATACGCACACGGTCGCCCACTTGGAATTCAGGCCCGATATTTGCCGACAAGGTTATATCCACTCCGTCACCGCCGATGGTATGAACGGTTCCGTCGCGGTCGATTGCGGCAAGCTCTGCATAGAAGGAAACTAGCATAGAGTTCCATTCGGAATACACTCCGTTGTCAAAAACACCCAACGGAAGCAGAACAGGGGTGAGTGGTACGAGGCTTGTGTCTGGGTGAGCCATAATGGTTGACATGCCGATGGCTGGCTGTGCCCATTGCTCGCTCCTTAAGCCTTCAACGATGACCCACTGGCCGAAAAATTCGTCTGCGACAGGCTCTGCGGTGGTTACGAAAATACCACCCCACGGAGCTTGAGAATCTTGAATTATAACGCGGTCGTTACGCAGAACCGCCGTTACATAACCGGCTACCACAACGGGAGTCCCGTATTCGGCGGCGTTTGCCTCGGCTATGGGAATGGTGTGCGGCACAGGCGGAGGCCCGTCGCCGTATGCGAACACGGTCACGTTGATTGATACGTTGAGAGATACATTATTGGGGTTGGTTATCGTTGGGGGAAGCTCTGAAACTACACCGGAAACCGTAAAGCTTTGCGCGCCGGTATATTCCGGGTCATAGTCGGAGCCTGCGACATCCCAAGTAACATTTGCCCTGAGAGTGCGGACATTTCTGCCGTAAGTTCCGCCGGCGTTGCGAATGGTGGCGGTGTTGCCGCCGTCATTATTGCGCAAATCGGTTTCGATGCCAACGGTTTCGGGCAGACCCAAGCCTGCCGCCGTGGCTTCCACGCCATGCAGAACGCCTACTCTGTCGTCCGGGGCAGAGACTCTTTGCATCACGTCCGCGCCCATCTGACGGAATCTATAACCCGCGGGAACCGCGCCGTCAACGGAACGAACGATGGTGTATACGTCCATAAGAAGGAAGGAACCGTCGGCGTTTACTTGATAGGTCGCAACTTCAAAGGTATTGGCCGTTACCGATACCGCGGAGAAATTGCGGCGGAAGTTTTGGTTGTACGCCGCAATGTAATTGCGGGTGGCCATTTGAGCTACATTGTAATAGCCGCTTCCGCTTGCGGAGTTAAACGCGATGTAAACGATTCCGGTGGGGTCAAGTACGGCGTTGTAAAGAAGACCCGTTGCGTCTTGACGGATTTGTCCGGCAGCGTTAAGCCACTGTTGATCCGGCTGAGGCACGTTTGAAATCATTTGGTGAGTACGGCTGTATACATGGCAGTGCCCGCTAAATACAGCGTCTACGCCCAAGCGTTCAAATTCGGGAATCCAGTTTTGGATAATTTGAATTTTGGTGGTGTCGTTTGTTGCCCTGTAAACAGAGTACGGGGGATGGTGGAAGGTGACAACCTTCCAGTCGGCGTCAGCGTTTTGGGCGATTGCGTTTTCCATGAAAGCAAGTCTGCTTTGGCCGCCGACACTGTTTACCCATGTTGTGGTGTTGGAATCCAATTGGATAACCAGCACATTGCCCCAGCGGGACCAGAAATCGAACTGGGTGTAAAGCTGGTCGTTAAAACGCAATACATTGTCCAGACTGTCGGGTATATTGTAGTGCATCGGCCACAATCTTGCGTTGTTGTTGCCCAAGCCGGAGCCGTCGTGATTGCCCACTACGGGCATCAGCGGAAGACTTGAAAGGTTGCTTGGGCCAAACATGGCGTCATGCCGTCTTTGAGCCTCTTCAATGCTGTTGTTTGTGGTGTGAATTTGGTCGCCCACAGACAGCAAGAACTCTGCTCTTGGGTACGCTCTCAACGCGACATCAAGGGTGTTCTGCCAGCCATCGCCGTCTAAGGCCAAGGTTTGAAGCCCCACACCTATTTGCGGGTCTCCCGCAACCAAGAAGGTGAAACTGTCGCTGCCTCCTGTGCGGAAGCTTTTTCTGCTTGACTGCCCGCCCCACCATGATACAACATAGTGATAGAGGGTTTCGGGGCTGAGGTCATCCACCGCTACTTGGTGTACATAGTAAGAATAGCCGGGGCGGCCAGGGAACATTTCCGTGGTCGCGCCCATTGCTTCTGTACCCTGGTGAGCCACAAGGGGACGGCCCACAGATGTAAGCGTACGTTGCCATCCGGGATTTGCCGGGTCTGTAATCACGATTCTGCTGACCGGCTGGCCGGAATGCCATGTGAAGCGCATTTCATTAACCGTTGCGCCCGGGGTCAAGCCCACATTTCTGTAGTTTTGCCCTCTTGCGGCTACTTGGACGCCTTCCGCTACTGCGGCTACTTGGACGTCCTGTGTGACTTGCGTGGCTTGCACCGTCACCGGAAGCATGGCAAATACCATGGTCAGTGCCAGCAACAAAGCCATAACACGCTTTTTGCCCAATTCAAACAACTCCTTTTATTTTAATGGGGCTCTGCCCCAAACCCCGACGCTGCTCTGCGGGGCCGCGCTTTGCGCTCTATATTCTCCGGAAAGCCTTCCTTCCGGCAAATACCTTTTTGGTGTAGGCCCAAGCTCCAATCATAGCCGTAGCCGGGGCGCATAAAATCATTGCGGCGGAGGCCGATACCGCCCGCAAAACCTCTATTGCTATATCCACCCGGTTAATCAGCATATTGTATTGAAGATTGTTTAGTCTAAACAAAAGCAGTGATATAAAAAACGTACCCGTAAAAGCCAAAATCAAGGTGCTTGTAGAGGAGCCAATCATATCCCGCCCCACCTTCATGCCCGAAGTAAACAGGGACTTAAGCCCTGCTTTGGGGTTTGCCTCACTAAGCTCCGCCATAACGGAGGCCAGTGACACGGCCACATCCATCACAGCCCCCAAGGACGCAATAAGTATCGCGCAGAAAAGCAGCTCGCTGAGCCCCACGTTAAAATCAATGACAATCAGCGTACTAATTGCCTCCACATTAAATCCGGTAATGCTCAATACCCAACCGATAATCAGATAAAACAGCGCGTAAAGAATAATACCAATGGTCGTCCCCGCGATGCTGACATAGGTTTTTTTCTCAAAGCCCATAATGGAAATAAGCGAAACGGAAACGATGCAAAGGGAAAGCCCAAAGGTAAGCAAAGCCGGCGGCGCGCCCATTGTAATAAGCGGTATCAGCAAAAAAATAATCACCACAAATGTAAATATCAAACTAAAAGCCGACCGGAGCCCCGACTTTCCAAAAACAGCCGCCATCAGCCCGATTAAAAAAAGGACAACAATGTAAATGCCCGTTGCCCGCTGATAACTATGCACCCTTGCAAAATAATGCCCCGGCGACGATTCAAAGTAAATAACAAGCCGCTGCCCAACCTGCGCGTAAACCGAATTGCCGACTAAAAGCGTATTTACAGCCTCTACGATTCTGCCCCTGTGCTCCCCCGATATAATCTCAACCAGTAAATCCTGCCGCCCCATACGCAGACCGCTTTCATGAACGGAGGTTTGGTCGGAAATAACTTCCAACACCCGTCCCGTCGGAAAACTAACCCCAACATTCTGATTAAGCCCAAAATCAATATGATTGTTCATACCAAACCAAATCATGGCAAGCATAGACAGAGTAACAATAACAAAAAAAATCATATGCTTACCAAGTTTTAGCTTCGCCATACGAAAAAATCCCCCTTTTTCGCCAGTACGAATTTTGAGACGTTTTCTAAGATTATAGTAAAGCAATTCTTATGTACAGTCAATGGTTTTCTCATGCCGGCATGAGAGAAATCTTGGGGAAAACCATAAGGGGAGGGATGCCATAAAAGCTTCCCTCCCCCAACCCGTCAAGCTTTAACGCACTTTCGGAATAAAGGTCAGCAAAATTTACCAAAAAAACCACTAAGACACTTCGTTCTAGGAGTATGGGGTCAGAATGCTGCGCCACATTGGCACATACCAGGACCAGCAATACAAGGACAATTCTCCATTTGGCAAGGAGAGCATCGTATGGGTTCTATTGGGTAAACAATTGTTCCGCTACATCCGCACTGCCCTGAAGGTCCCCGAGGTCCGATTTCGCCCTGCGGCCCTTGAGGCCCCGCCGGGCCAACCTGCCCATCTTGGCCATTCTGCCCTGCTGGGCCAATCGGCCCCGGTGCACCCTGCGCTCCTTGTAGTCCAGCCGGGCCCCGTAGTCCTGTTTCGCCCCGTAGTCCTTGTGGCCCTGCCGGGCCCTGTAGTCCGATTTCGCCCTGCGGCCCTTGTAGTCCTGCCGGGCCCTGTAGTCCGGTTTCGCCCTGCGGCCCTTGCGGCCCTGCCGGGCCCCGTAGTCCGGTTTCACCTTGCGGCCCTTGCGACCCTGCCGGCCCTTGCAGTCCGGTTTCACCTTTCAGCCCTTGAAGCCCTG
>WQSB01000017.1 GCA_009788085.1 Defluviitaleaceae bacterium | reverse complement strand
ACTTGTGCAAATCGTAGCGATTAACGCAAGTGCGAAAATGATGCCTCCCGCTCGCTTCTTCCGTGTGTCCATAATGGACGCAATTCGTTTACGCATACCTTCTCAATTCCCTTAATATCAAACCGATTTGATTCACGGAAATCAATTTTCATCGGTCTTGGGGACGCGGTCGGCTTTCAGCGAAGCATAGGCAACCGCGCAGCGAGCGAAACCGGCCGCCGCCCCCAAGACCGATGAAAATTGGTTTCCGTGGATTTGATTGCATTGCTTTGCTATAAGGTGCTGATTGTGGCATAATATAGCAAATGTTGTATAAACTTAAATACGGAGGAATTTATGGTTTACAAAACAAAGGGAGTATGTAGCCAAGAGATTCACTTGGAGATTGCGGACGGGGTTATTACGGAGCTGAGCTTTTTAAATGGCTGCAACGGTAGCTTAAAGGGTATCGCTCAGTTGGCAAAGGGCCGCAAGGCGGACGAGATAATAGGTATTCTGGGTGGGATAAAATGCAATAACCGCCCTACATCCTGTCCGGACCAGCTGGCAATTGCATTAAGGCAGCAGCTTTAGAGGGCTGCGGGTTATTCCGACTCTTCCTCTGCCTCCCAATTCGTCCATTTATTTATAATGGGGCGGAGTTTGTTGCGGTCATCCAGGTCTTTGATGGCGTCGATGAAAGCGGCAGTATTGGGCAGGCCGGGCTGACTAAAGGTGGCGGCCAGAACCTTTAATAATTGGGCGAAGTTTTCGGAGGTGCTGTCTGTACACATCAGGGCGTAAATTAATGCCTCTAAAGCCTTGTCCGGCTTATTGTCGTGAAGATAGAGGTTTATTAGAAAAACGATATCTCCTGAAATTGCGTCGCTGGCCATGCGGCGTATTTTTATGGATTCAAGCATTAAAGATTCGGCGGTGTCTGCATCACCTAAATCCTTATTAAGAAAAGCCATGTTTCGCAGGCAGTTGGCGTAAAAAATATGCTTCGTGCCAACGATGTTCTTGAAAATATCACGCACCTCTTCGTGGGATTCCAATGCCTCCCGGCGGCGGTTCATCCGTGCCAGAAGGTTTGCCCGGCGAAAGGCTATGTTAAGATATGTGCTGTGCTCGCGGCCTACGTGCTCAAGGGTGGCTTCAAGAACCAGCTCGTACAGCTCCAAAGCCTCTTCGAATTTATTGCAATTCTCATAAAGCCCGGCCAAATAATTACATGCCCCGGCGAAAGCTATTTCGTCGTTGGCCGAAAGCTTCATCGCCGTTTGAGCGTAGGAGGCGGCTTTTTCATATTCCTCAATGTTTTCGTACACAAAGGCCACACTATGCAGGCTGGATATGGTATCTTTTGTATTGTTTTCGCGTTCACGGATTTTCAGCGCGTCCAGATGATATCGCAAGGCATCGCGCTCGCGCCCGATTTCCATCGCCACATTGGCCAGATTATAAAGGGTGTCGGCATACAATGCATTCCGGTTGCCCAGCTCCTTCCGGCGAATTGATGCCGCCTGCCTTAGCATAAAATACGCCGGTTCGCTCGCACCCAACTGGCTCAAAACCGTCGCAAGCCCGAAAACGCGCGTGGCAAAATTCACCGTTTCCCCTTCGATTCGCACAATCTGTCGCGCCGAATCGGAATACAGTTCCGCCGCCCGCTCCAGCTCGCCCAACTCGTCGTAAACCAAGGCAACATTGTACAAATCATTGGCATATCCCATCGTTCCAAAATTCCGGTTATGCCAATGCTCGCGCAGTAAAACTTCCCCCGTTTCGGCGGCTTCTTCAAATTCGTTATTATTAAATTGCTCCGCCTGAAGACGGCGTAAGTAACTTATTTTATTCATAAAATTTCCCCATATATAAATATATCCCCAAAACCGCCAGAAACCCATTGGCGGAAATAAGATTGCTGAACCGCTGAAATATCCCAAAGTGCTCGCTTGGCGCGACACCTGTTCCTATCGCGCCCGTAAACATAAGAGCCAAAGCTATTGTTGCCCATATGGCAAGGGACGGATATCTTTTTTTGCGATATCCCCCAATTATTATCATAATAAAGGACGCGATAGAAAGTATGACAACCGCCGCCGTCACAACTATGTGCATAATATCCTGAAAGGCCATTCCTGCAGAATCGCCTCCCGAAAGCGGAAACATAGCAAACCCGACAATGGACACCCAGAACATAGCCGCAAACAGATAAATCCCAATTCTCAAAGTTTTGTTTAATTTATTTTGAATCGCAACACAAACCATCATGATACAAGTGATTCCGGCCACACCATAGAGGCTGGACAATTGATTCCACAGCGCGAGAGACGGAGCGTCCGCCGCGCTCAAATCGCTTACTGCCTGGCTCATCCAATCATAACCCGGGTAAGCCAGCGGCGAAAATATAACCGCCACCGCATATGAAATAAAGCTGACAATTCCAAGCAGCCCCAGCCGATTAATCAGGGTTTTCTTTTCCATGCCGATTTACCTCTTGTCTAATTTCCGGGAAATAACAGACCCTATGGCCTGAATAATCTGCACTAAAATTACTAAAATGATAACCACGTACATCAGAATATCGGTACGGTGTCGTTGCAGGCCGTAGCTATTGGCCAAATGGCCAAGGCCTCCACCACCGACGATTCCCGCCATGGCAGAAAACGTAATCAAATTGATAATAAGCAAGGTGAAGCCGGACACCAGCCCCGGCGCACTTTCTGGCAAAATAACGCGAAAAATAATCTGCCTTGTGGTTGCCCCGGCTGCGGTTGCCGCCTCAATTATACCATGGGGAAGCTCGTTAAGCGCGGCCTCAATAACCCGGGACATAAACGGAATAGCCGCAATTGTAAGCGGCACAATAGCCGCTGTGCGCCCGATGGACGTGCCCACGATATGCCGCGACAGCGGAAACACAAGAATTATCATCACAACAAAGGGAATACTGCGCCCGATATTGACCACGATGCCTACGACACGATTAACGATTGGCATAGGATGAATACTGCCCTGCTGCGTAATATACAGCAAAAGTCCGATTGCCATACCAAAAATAATCGCAAACAGCGACGCCCACCCTACCATGTAAATTGTATCAATCGTACCCTGCGTCAGCGTAGGCCGGATGTGATTCATATACGCTTCAAAATTGGACTGCCTCCCGCTTGAGAGCCTGTACGCCAAATTGTCCCATTCGATATTCATGCAATAAACTCCTTTCGCAGGCGGGCTTTTTTTGCAGGCCTACGCGGGCGGGCTCGTGTGATTGCTACGCTTCAGCTCCGCCTTTGCACGGCTACCTCACCGGAGAAAAACGGCATTCGCCCGAAAGTTATCACTTTCGCGAACGCTCGTTTTTCTTTTCCGGCGCGATACGCCGCTTGGCTTCGCATTCGCTACGCAATCCACACAAGCCTGCCCGCGCCTCTGTATAATAGGCCGGCTACGGACTTTGGGTATATTAGCCACAAGTATCGCGCCCTTCTAAAACAGCTGTTTTGTTTGCGAAATCCATATGGTACAGTTTTTCATGGTGGTTAATATTGATTAATCCTTTTGTAAGGCGAATTGCCAGAATACAGCAATTTTCGTTAGTTTCATCATTGGCCGAATCATACCATTTTTCAAAGGTCTTGCGCAGTTTAGCCCTTATTTCGGCGTTTTTCGGGTTCATCACCCAGCCTAAATTTTCACCTATACCGCTTGCGGTAAACCACCCAAAGCAAGGTGCGATGGAAACTTCCTGTTCTGTGCGATTTGTTGCACTTTATCTGACTGTGCCCATGTTACTACATAAAAAACACCATCTTCATAGTAGGCGTCTACATCACGCACTGCGGGAAGAGGCTTTCCATCCGCACCTGGCTCAAGCGCGATGGTTGCAAGGGCAATTATATTATCCTTGCCGTTACCGAATTTTTCTTCAAGTATTGCCATTCCTTCGCCGTACTTGTTCATTGCAGTTCCTCCTATAGCAAACGTGTTTTGAAACCGTGAGTGGACACATCTGCAAAGCTGTGTTATTTTTTCTGAGTCAAGCGAGCATTATTATATTAACGGAGTGGTTTTATGAGTGAAAAATTAAGAATAATAAAAATGACAGAAGACGAGCTTGATGCGGTAGATGTTATGGAGCTTGAAGTGTACGGGGACACAGCGGCTCCGTTTGAGTTTTTAATGGATGCGTTTAACGACCCTAACGGGTATTTGTATGTCGCATATTGGGGCGATGAAATAGCAGGCCACTGCGCCATGTCTCACAAAACTTCAGCGACGCCCAACTATTGCAATATTGGAAATCTGATGGTTAAAAAAAACTTTCGCAGAAGAGGCATTGGAAAACTGCTTATGATTAAAATATTGGATAAGGCAAAAGAATTGGGGCTTAGCAGGGCAACGCTGAAAGTAGCTACCGAAAATTTTGCTGCTATAGATTTATATAAATCCTTCGGTTTCCAAGTTGAAGAGCTTATTAAAAATTTTTATGCCGATGAAGGTGGAGACGCATACATTATGTGGAGCTACTCTATATAATTACACCAAGGCTTCAATTTGTACGCCGTTTTCCGCGAAGGATTTCAGCACATGGGCGAGGGTTTCATCGTCGCCAAGAAGCTCGAGAATAAGGGAGCCGACCATGGTGCCGCCGACGGATTCGATATTGCCGGAAAGAATCGAGAGTTCGATGTCAAATTTTTTGGAGATACCATAAATAAAACCGCGCCGCGCCGTATCCCCTATGAAGGTGGCGCGGCAGATTTTTGCGACTCTGCCGCCATGCTTGGAAGGGGTTGTGGCATCCAGCCAGTTTTTGTCTACATATTCTTTGGAGAAGAACCGCTTGGCGGTATCGGTCTTGGGCTGGGTCAGCACGTCCAAGACGCGGCCGCTTTCGATTATTTCCCCGTTTTCCATAACGGCCACATGGGTGCAAATTTCCTTGATAACGTCCATTTCGTGGGTGATTACAAGGAAGGTCACGCCTGTTTCCGCGCCGATTTTTTTAATCAGCGAAAGCACGCCCCGGGTGGTGTCCGGGTCAAGAGCGGAAGTGGCCTCGTCGCAAATGACCAGCTCTGGCTCGGCGGCGAGGGCGCGGGCGATGCCAACGCGCTGCTTCTGCCCGCCGGAAAGCGTGGCGGGATAAGCCGCGGACTTTTCCGTCAAGCCGACGGTTTCCAGAAGCTCGTTTACGCGGGACTTTATAAAATCGCCGCTCTTGCCGGCAATCCTCAGGGGAAAAGCGATATTTTCAAACACGGTGGAATTCATCAATAAATTGAAATGCTGAAAAACCAAGCCCATTTTCTTGCGGGCTTCGCGAAGCCGCGCACCCCTGAGCTTGGTTATGTCTACGCCGCTCAGCAGAATTTCCCCGCTGTCCGCCCTCTCCAGCGCGGAAACGCATCTGGCAAGGGAGGTTTTCCCCGCGCCGGAAAGCCCGATAAAGCCGAAAATCTCGCCTTTATTTACGGTTATGCTAACGTTTTTCAGTGCGTAAAAAACACCCTGCCGAGCGGCGTAGGTTTTAGTTAAATTTT
The DNA here is from genome assembly GCA_009788085.1 of Defluviitaleaceae bacterium. Taxonomy (GTDB): domain Bacteria; phylum Bacillota; class Clostridia; order Lachnospirales; family WQUN01; genus WRAH01. The sequence continues at coordinate 21,401 of WQSB01000017.1, read as the reverse complement.
TAACCTCAAGCATACTCACTCCAAACCGCAGCAAGCCAATTCGGTCGCGAGACGAACAACTTGGCTTGCCGCCTCATGTCCCCGGCGTTTAAAGCATTGCGAGGGCAATTTCAATCATTTTCGTAAAGGATGTCTCGCGCTGTTTGGCGGTCATGTGCTGCGTGCGGTCAAACACCTTGTCAGAAATTGTACAGATACAAAGGGCTTGTTTTCCGGCACGGGCGGCGTTGGTGTACAAAGCGGCGGCTTCCATTTCCACACCCAAAATACCCATACGAAGCCATGCGTTTGTTCCTACGGAGTCGTCGTTGTAGAACACGTCGCTGGAAAGGATATTGCCCGCGTGAATTTTGGACCCCAATGCCTCGGCGGCCTTATGTGCTTTTAACATAAGCTCGAAGGAGGCCGTGGGGGCAAATTTTCCGGGGCAGCGAGCAAAGGCGTCGGGATAGTTGGAGTCCGTACACGCGCCCGTACCCATGATAATGTCGCCCAACTCCAGTTCCATGTTAATCGAACCCGCAGAGCCCACACGGATAATGCTATCTACCTTGTAGAAGTTAAAAAGCTCATAGGAATAAATTCCTATAGACGCGCAGCCCATTCCACTGCCCATCACGGACACGGGGCTTCCGTTGTATGTGCCGGTATAACCCAGCATTCCCCGCACCTCGTTCACTTTCTTCGGAGTCTCTAAAAAGTTCTCCGCGATAAACTTTGCCCTAAGCGGGTCACCCGGCATTAAAACCGTTTTCGCAAAGGCATTGGCCTTCGCCGTAATGTGCGGTGTGGGTATTGATGATGACATTAGAATCTCACCCTTTCTGAAATTGTTTTATCAGAAGTAGAGTATATTATGGCAAAGGCATTGTCAAATAAAAGCAAAAAAAAGAAGAGGGCCCCTTCGCTTTATCTAAGAGGGGGGTGGGCGAAGGGGCGAATTATATATGCTAAACCGGGGGAAACATGAAAGCTCAGAACGCTCTAAAAACCCCGGAACAGCTTGTTTGTTTACAGCTTGAAGAACCCAACAAGCTGTTGCAGAATTTCCGCTTGGGACGTTAGCTCTTCGGAGGCGGCGGCAGCTTCTTCGGAAACGGCGGAGTTAGATTGTACCACTTGGGAAATTTGCTGCAGGCCGGTGACTACTTGTGAGATTGCCTCGGCTTGCTCCTGTGAAGCGGTTGAAATTGAGCCTACTATGTCAAGCACCTTGGTTGCGTTGTCTACTATAGTGTTTAGGGTTTCCGCTGTTGACTGGGCTATTCCAGAGCCGGATTCCACGGTATTTATTGAATTGCCGATAAGCTCGGTTGTTTCGCTTGCGGCGGTTTGGCTTCTTGCGGCAAGGCTGCGCACTTCTTCCGCTACCACGGCAAAGCCCCGTCCGTGTTCACCCGCGCGGGCGGCTTCGACGGCAGCGTTAAGTGCGAGAAGGTTTGTTTGGAAAGCGATGTCCTGAATCGTACGAATTATTTTTGAGATATTATTCGACGCTTCTTTAATTTGATTCATCGCGTCCAGAGTCTGCTTCATTGCTTCGTTGCCTTCCATTGCGTTGTTGGTTGATGTCTGTGATAACACATTGGCTTGGGAAGCGTTATCGGCGTTTTGTCTGGTTTGCTGGTTAATGAGGTCAACGGAGGCGTTCAGCTCTTGCACGGAGCTGGCCTGTGTAGATGCCCCGTTTGCCAAATCCATCGCGCTTGCGGAAATTTGTTTCGCGCCTGAAAGCACTTGGTCGGACGCGGCTGAAATTTCCGACATGGTTTTGTTAAGTGACGAAGAAATATTATTAAGTGAATCCTTGATTTCACTAAAGCTGCCTACATAGTCGCGTATGATGGAGGTGGTCAAATCGCCGTTTGCAACTTTTGTTAAGGTGTCGGCAATTTCGGATATATATTCCGAAAGCGTAGTCATAGTGGCGTTGACGGCTGTTTTAATTTTCAAGAAATCACCTGCGTAATTGCCTGTTACCGTAGATGAGAAATCGCCATTGGAAAGGTTGCCCATTACGGTTCTTATTTCGGAAAGGGGGGCGTCAACGGCTGCGGCAATGTTATTTAACCCAACCATTATATCGCGCCAACCGCCCTCGTACTTGCTCGCGTCAATTTTAAAGTTGAGCTCACCCTTGACTGCGGCGGCGTTAATCATAGCTTTTACTTCGGCGTTTACGCCTTGAATATTTGCGACAGTGGCGCGGACAGTGTTGGGCAGAACCATTTTTTTGCCGGGCAGGTCATCGGCCTTAACGTCAAAGTTACCTTTGTTTAATTCACCAAGGGCATTCAAAAGTGACATAACATCGCGCACAATATTGTCGGGGATGTTGTTTACGCCATCAACCATTTCCTTAAAGGAATTTTTGTACTTGGATGTATCAATCCGGAAGTCAATATCGCCGACTGTGTTGTATTCGTGGTCGAGACTTATTAAATCCTCAACTATGCCCTTTACCGTGCTAACCAAGTTATACATGTCCCCTGTAAGCTGCCCTATTTCGTCCTTAGAGATGTTGCTGCTGTTTATGTTCATGTTAAGTTTGCCTTCAGCCACATCTCCCGTAAGTTTTACCAAATTTTGTACGGGTTTGGAGATAGCACGGGCGATAAACAAAGCCATAGCAACAGCCACAAGCACAATGACTACGGCGATGATAATAACCATGACGACAGCGGCATCGGCAACTGCCGAGGCGTCGGCGGTTTCGTCATCCATTCTTGCATTGGCGGTAGATACCATTTCGTCCGTCACGGCGATAAGTTCGCGTACAATTTCGCGGCCTTCTATCGTGGCGTTGTACGCACCCATATGGTCGCCGCGGCGGGCATAGTCTTGTACGGTCATAAATACATCGCGATACTCGTCAAACAGCCTGCGCGCCTCGTTGCTGTCTGCAAAGCGGTCTTGCCGCCATTGCTCGGTTTCGCCGGGCTGGTTGCGTACGCTGTAGTCAAATAAATCCAGCTGATACCAAATCTCATCGCGCATATCCTGTGCCTCAGAAAGCATGTCGTTAAGCTCTATAACGCGCTCTGAATATTCCAACGGTGCAACCATAACAGAGCTTGCAACAATGCGGCGATAGCCGCGCACATTGGATTGTACGGTGTTGGCAGCACCACGGCGGGTAACCGCACCGGCAAAAATCTCTTCATAGTACGAGTTTACGCTGATAAGCTGCGTCACTGATATAACGACGAGTATGACAGCCATCACGATGACTGCACCAAAACCCAGAATCAACTTTGACCTAATTCTCAAATTGTTAAACCACGACATTACAATTCCTCCTGTATAATTATTTGATTTGTACTACTCCCCCTAAAAATGCCTAAAAATGGACACAGCATAAGGGAAGGTCGCCCTCTACACCTAATACAGAGGGTGCAGCAACTTACCATTTTTTTTAAAAAATTAAATTCTAGCTGCACCATACGATTCATCCTCTCAGTTGAGGGAGATTCAACACACCAGCTAATTCACGTAACGATAGCATACCCAAAGTATTTAAAAACCGTATTAAGGGTGGTGCTTTGAGGCTTTATGGTCTGACAAATTACGCTCAAATTCATTTCGCATTCAACAAAAATCCGTTTTTTGTAGTATGTATCAAAATGCCGCTAAACTACATCCATTCTATAAAGTGTGGAGTAGTCTGCAGCATTTATGGAAGCAAGACTTTTTGTGTAATTATCTCATTGGCAAGCAACTATCAAAAGGTTAACGGAAACGTCTATAGTACCCGCGAAAGGAAGTCTATCACACAAAACAACGGAAAGCAATACCCTTTTTCGACTTATTTTTACAAACCAAAGCCTACGTTGCCGTAAATCATCGGACGTTGTGGCGGCGGAGCTTCCGCGAAGGTTAGGGAATTTAAAAACTTCTTCGTGGCGGTTTCCACGGACGCGCTCCGGGAGGTGTGAAGGGTGGCTAGGGGCTGCCCTTTTTCTACATAGTCTCCAGTTTTTGCGTGAAGGATTATTCCCGCGCTGAAATCAATTTTATCCTCGGCGGTTTCACGCCCCGCGCCCAAGTCCATTCCAGCCAGGCCGATGCCCTCTGTGTCCATTTCGCTGATATAGCCTTTCTGCGGTGAGGTTACTTCTACGATAAAAGGAGCAAGGGGGAACCTGGATGGGTCTTCTATATAGGTGCGGTCGCCGCCTTGAGCCTCCACCATGTCGGCCAGTTTTTTTAACGCGCTTCCGCTTGTGATTGCGTCATGTACTTTTTTATTGCACTCCTCAATTGTGCCTTGCCCCGCCAAGAACACTATATTTGCCGCGAGGGCGGTACACACTTCGTAGAGGTCTTTTGGGCTTTCGTTATTGGACAGCACTTGGATTACTTCTTTAAGCTCCAGGCTATTGCCGACGGCGCGTCCAAGGGGTGCGGACATGTCGGTAATCAGCGCGGCGGTTTTGCGGCCGCAGCCCACACCGATGTCAACCATGGCTTTGGCCAGCTCACGCGCACCTTCAAGGTCCTTCATAAACGCACCGCTTCCGGTTTTTACGTCCAGCAAAATGCATTCCGCTCCGGCGGCTATTTTTTTACTCATAATAGATGCCGCAATTAGAGGCACACTGTCAACGGTGGCGGTTACGTCCCGCAGGGCGTACAGCTTTTTATCCGCCGGGGCAAGATTGGCGGATTGCCCAACTACGCACAGGCCGTGCTTTTTTACTATGTTCAGGAATTCATCACCGCCAATGGCCGTTTGGAACCCCGGAATAGACTCCAGCTTATCCACCGTTCCGCCGGTGTGGCCGAGGCCGCGCCCGCTCATTTTGGCCACGGGCAGACCCAAGGCCGCAACTATCGGAATTACAATAAGGGTCGTCTTGTCACCCACGCCTCCCGTGGAGTGCTTGTCAACCGTGATTCCCTCAATGCTGCTTAGGTCAACCCGTTCGCCGGAGTCTACCATAGCCATAGTCAGTGCCGTGGTTTCCGCCGCGTTCATACCTTGGAAAAAAATCGCCATAAGCAACGCGGAAGTTTGATAGTCGGGAATGCTTCCAAGCCCTTTGATTACAAAGCTGATTTCTTCCGCGGTCAGCTCGTGCCCACGTTTTTTCTTGTTGATGATTTCATAAATGCGCATGTGATTCCTCCTATTTTAAATCCTCCGGCCCAAAGCTGTGGGGCAGAAGCTCTTCGAATTTATGCACGCGGTAATCATCGGCTGTTTTTGCGATAATCACGGGCATGTCGTCGCTTACGAATTCCTTTAAAAATTGCCTGCACACACCGCAGGGGTAGCAGTATTGTACCTCACCGCCCTCGGCGGAGCCCGCCACGGCTATGGCGGTGAATTCCCTTTCGCCCTCGGAAACGGCCTTTACAAGGGCGGTGCGCTCGGCACAGCAGGTAGGCGAATACGCCGCAGATTCGATATTGCAACCCATGTAAATTTTTCCGCTTTTCCCAAACAGGGCCGCGCCCACGCGGAATTTCGAATAGGGCACATAGGCCGCTTTTTTTGCGTCGATGGCGACTTGCGCCAATTCCTTATAGTCCATATTGTCCTCCTTTTTATCTTTCAATCAATTCTACACACAGTTCGGCGTTTCTCTCTGCCAGTTCGCGCAGCCTGCACGCGGATTCATATATCTCAGCGGAGATAGTTTTTTTGTCGTCGTGGATTGCTGTTGCAAATTTCACCAGAGTGTCAAAATCGGTGTCCTCAACGGGCATGTGCCACTGTTGCCCCATGGTTTCCATGAACTGGCGGATTTTGGGGCTATAGACCAGTCCAATGGCCGGGACACCTTTTTCCATGGCGTAAATCAGCGCGTGAAGCCGCATACATACCGCAAAGTCCGCGAGGCCAAGGATATTTCTGGCTTGGTTGTAATCTCCGGGGGCCGGCTCGACAAAAACAGCAGGGCGGCACATCAGTGCCATCACGCGGTGGGAAATCTCATTGTCTTCCTCGGGACGCATGGGCACAAAGACGGCCTGATATCCGTAGGTTTCCGTCAGAAAATCGGCAAAGTGTGCGACTTGGCTCTCCAGCCCGGGAGGATTGTGCTTCCACGAGCGCAACGCCACGCAGAAAAACGGCTTTTTTATGCCAAGGGTCTTTAAAACGCTGTCATTGGTGTCAATGGGTGGCAAAGCAAAAGCCGCGTCAGCGGTGACATGGATTTCCGGGGCAGTGATGCCCATTTCCTTTAAAACCTCCAGGGAGCCGCTTTCCCGTAGGGTTATCATATCCACACGGTTGAGGGCTTTTTGCACACGGAGAATATTCCCGGGGCGGTTCACCGGGCCGATTCCCTTGGCGTACAGCATGTTCTTTTTGCCCAGGCGGCGAGCGGTATTGATGACCCACAGATAGTAAATGAGGGACTGGGTGCTTGTCTCATCCTGAATAAGATTGCCGCCGCCCATGATATGCAGCTCGGCCTTGCGCAGCAGCAAAAATACTTTAACCAAGTTAAAGCGTTGAACCGCGCCGACATAGAATTGCGCACGGGTTTCCTTGGGCTTGCGGGAAAGCACCGTCAGGTTAAGATTGCGCCCACGGGCGCGAAGGTTGTCCACTATGGATTTTAGCATTATGTCGTCGCCGCTGTTGTTGTATCCGTAGTAGCCGGAGATTACCACGTTTACGGAATCCACGCCCGGTTGGCCGAATTTTGGGGACAGAACGTCGTCGTATACGGCGATGGCGTCCTTTGCCATGCGCTCCAACGAATACTCGCGACGAATCAGCTCCCGGCCCAGCCTACCCAGCTCCTCCAGCTCACCGGAGGAACACGAAAGCAGTGTCCGCAAATCCTTTTCCAATTTTAAAACCGTCACGTCACCATAACCCCGACAAGTGAAATTGGTTTCTATAGCCGCATCACGGGTGGTTTCGTCAAAAATGCCCAAGTAGCCAGGGCTTCCGGCTAGGATTACAGGCACGCCCGCACTCATGGCCTCCATTGCGGCACGGCTTATATTTACAAAAACATCCGCCAATGCCATGAACCTGTGTACATCTGTGCGCCGGCCGGTCAAGTGGATGACTTTTTGGGGAAACCTTTTATTTACGGCATCCGCCTCTTCTTGCACTTTGTCAAAATCGTCGCCATCGCCTACGATTATTATTTCAATGGGGGTTTGTGCGGCGATACGCTCCGCAATAGCAATCAGCGCGTGGGCGGGCAGACTTGCCTGATGGTCCGGGCGGTTATCCAAACGGCTTACACTTACGATTTTTTTCGTATCGGGGCGCAGGCCCAGCTCCGCAATAAGCTCCGTGGCGTCTGCTTCGGGGGAAAACCGCGAAGTGTCGATTCCGTTTACCGTCAGGCGGATACTGTCGTAGTCAACATTATAGTTGGCCAGCAGATAATTCTTGATATCCTGGGACACCGCAAGCACTCTGTCGCCCCAATTGCTGAGCCTGTTAAACGGAAACGCCACGGAAAACTGTCCATGGGCCGTTGTCACCAGCCGGAACTTCAGCCGTTTTTGCAGAAGCCCGCAAATAAAGGCCGGTATGCGCGCGTGGGCATGAACCAGCCTTATATCGTTGTCCACAATAATTTTCCTGAGTGCATTGTAGGACGAGAACATATTCGCAAATTGTTTGTTATGCAGGGGCACGCGATAATGCTTTATGCCGCAGGCCTCCAGCTCATGCACATATATGCCGCCATTGGAAACAACGTGAACGTCAAGCCCCATGCGCTGCAAAGTTTTGCTTAACTCCAGCACATGGGTTTCCGCTCCTCCGATTTCCATTCCCATCAGTGTCATTAGGATTTTATGGGGCATGTTCGTTTCATCCTCCGGCCTTAAGCAATTGGCGCATGTTTAAAATGCATCCTCTTTGTGGGGGACGGAGTTGAAATGTTCAATCATTTCTTCGATGACGGGGTCGGCCTCATCGTGGGGCACCTGACATGTTCCCACTTGGGTATGGCCTCCACCGCCGTACATGGCCATGATTGCCCCCACGTCCACCGCAGACGTGCGGTTTAGGATGCTGTGGCCAACGGCAATCATGCAGTTTCCGGCTATTCCGTCCGCTACCCAAATAGAGATATTCTGCTCGGGGAACAGGCTGTACAATATGAAGCGATTCCCCGTGTGAATGGGGTTCACGCCGCGAAGGTCGGTGATGATTATATCGCCCTCCGTGCGGGAATATTCCAGAATCATATTGCGGAAGTCCGTAGTTTGCTTGTTGTAATATTCGATGCGCTCGGCTACGTTGGGCAGCATCAGGAGTTCGTCAATGTCAAAATCGCGGCAGGCGTCCATCAGCTCTTCCATGAGCTCCCAATTGCCAATAGCAAATTTATGATGACGCCCCAGGCCCGTGCGCGGATCCATAATAAAGCCCAGCAAAATCCAGCCCTTGGGATTGACGATTTCGTCCACGGTCAAATTAGCGGAGTCAACCTTATCTACAGCGCGCACCATTTCTTCCAAGTAAGGCAAGCGGTTTACCCCGCCGTAGTAGTCGTACACGATTCGCGTTGCACTGGGGGCTTCGTATCTCGCGCCCTCCACGTTTACGTCCGCACCTGTGCGCTCCAGCTCGCTGGAGTGATGGTCAAACCACATTCCGCAGCCTTCTGCATAGGGCACGTTCGCCAGCAGGTCTTGCTCGGTTACCTCAATTTTTCCGTCCTGCAGGTCCTTCGGATGCACAAACTTCCAGGCGTTTATTACACCCAGTTCCATCAAAATCGCTCCGCAAGCCAGACCATCAAAATCCGCTCTGGTTATTAAACGCATAGTTGCCTCCTTCTTAGAATTTATCATTGCCCTCTCATTATGCCACAATGATATAAGGGAAGCAATGCGCACTTGACGCGGAATTTCTCTGGCTATAAAATGTAGGACAAATACTTAGAATATATCGCGGGGAGAATTCCTTTCATGTTAGAATTTAATGACCTTTCAAATCGGCGGGGCGCGCTTGTGCCGATGCTGGCAAAAATACACGCGATGTTTAGCGAGAATGCTACGAAGGACACAATATCCGGAATAGCACCGCCGGAACATATTATTACATGGCGGCAGAAAATGGGTGGGCGGCTTGTGGATGTGAACCGGCGTTTTCTTGTGGCGCAGGACGGGGACATGCTGGCCGGGATATTTATTTATCGCTATGACAACACGGATATATATATTGAAGAGCTGCAAATCGCCTGGGCGTTTCGCAACAACTCGCAGGTGCTGGAAGGATTGCTTAAAAAGCTGGAGTTTGACCATAGCACAAAGGACGCTACGTTTTTTGCGGGGGAGAGAATAAAAATCGAGGCGGACAAAGAGAAGCTGGCGTCGGTAGGCTTGGGCGAAACCCACGAAAACGGCTGGGAGAAAATCGGAAGCTTGGCACAGGCAATCAACGCCATGAAGTTGCGTTATAACCGGGGCAGCCTTTAGTGTTTCACTTCTTCGAAACGATTTTTCTCGCGTTGGACAGGCATGATAATCATGTGATTATTGTGGCGGTCTATTTGTCTTTGGCCGCGTTGCTGGTGGTGCTGAGAATCGGCTCGCATTTGCATTTTCGGGGTACGCTTTTTGCCTTTCACTCCGAGGCACGCAAGGGAATTCCCAAGCGCGAGGCCGTGGGCACGATAAAAAACCGCTTGCTGCGCAAGGTTACTGCGGAATATATTCGTGTTGCGGAACGGGCGGTGACGTCCGTACCCACGCGGCAGCTTGTTGAGCGCGCCGTCGCCGACATGGGCTTTTTCGGCTGGCGGTACGACGGCGTTTTGCGTCTGCTGGAAAGCATGGAACATGGGCTTTTGTGGATTGGTCTGATTCTGGCTATTGTTTTTAATCAGTACGCATTCGTGTACGGGCTGCTGGCGGTGATGGTGTTTGTTATTGCGCGGTTGGTTGCCGCTTTTTTTAATGTGCGTGAGGCAAAAAAGGAGCTCACCGATGAGCTGATTCTTTTTATTGAGCGGGAAATCGGGCGATTTTTCGCCTCCGATTCCGGCGGGGCGGTTCTGCGGCTGAAAAATGACCTGACCGAGGCCATTGACCGTCAGGCCGTAACCTATAAAGCCACCATGACCGCAATCAGTGAAAAGATGTCGGCCACCATGACCGAAGTAACCTCCAGCATAATAGCCGCCGCCAATTCCATCGGGCCCATTGTGGCTGCCGCCATGGACGAAAAATTAGTGAATATGAACACAACGCTGACCCAAACCCTCAGCGATTGGGAGAAAGCCTTGGCCGAGTCCGCGAAAATTCAAATAGATATAAATACATCGTCGGAACGGCTTGCCCATGCCGGCGGGCAGCTGCAATCCGCCGCAGAGCTTTTGGCCACTCACATGAAGGGCCACAGCAACGCCCTCTCCGAGCAATTAATCACCCTTGTTTCCGCCATTGATACGGTAAAAGAAAGCATACATGCCATGTCTGCCCAACAGGACGCCTTGGCCAAACATTCTGGATATATCGAAAGCAACCAGCAAACACTTGAGAAATCCCTTGCCGCTTACGAAGCCTCCCTTCAAAGTTTGACACAATCCCTGGGCGACGGCCTGGGAGCTTATATAAATCTTCACGCCCAGACCTCCGCCCAAACCATCAATGACGCGCTAAAAGGCAATCTCGACCGGCTGCTACAGCTGCCAACTACCCGGCAGAATTGAGGGGGGCTACTATGTCAGAAATCATTATTTATCAAACCGAAGACGGCCAAACAAAAATCGACGTTGTAATGGAAGACGAAACAGTCTGGCTTGCACAGGCGCATATGGCAGAGCTTTTTCAAACGACAAAGCAAAATATCAGCTTGCATATTAATAATGCCTTTAAAGAGAGCGAACTTGACCCAAATTCAGTTGTCAAGGAATACTTGACAACTGCCGCCGACGGGAAAAATTATAGGGTTAAATACTACAACCTAGACGCAATCATCTCCGTGGGCTACAGGGTTAAATCTTTGCGGGGAACGCAGTTTCGCCGGTGGGCATTGCAGGTTTTGCGGGAATACCTTATAAAAGGTTTCGCGATGAATGACGATTTACTAAAACAAGCCGGAGGCGGAAGCTACTGGCAAGAGCTTTTGGCACGGATTCGCGACATACGTTCCAGTGAAAAAATGATTTACCGTCAAGTATTGGATTTATATGCCACCAGCATAGATTACGACCCAAGAACACCCGAATCAAGGGAATTTTTTAAGATAGTGCAAAACAAAATCCACTACGCAGCCCACGGGCACACCGCCGCAGAAGTAATTTCCCAGCGGGCTAATGCCGAACTTCCCAATATGGGACTGACAACATTTCAAGGGGAACAGCCAACAAAAGGCGATATCGGCGTGGCCAAAAATTATCTGACCCGCGACGAGCTTGATATGCTTAACCGCATGGTGTCTGCGTTTTTTGACCTTGCGGAATTGCGGGCCATGCAACGTCAGCCAATGCACATGAAAGACTGGACGGCAGAGCTGGATGATTTCGCGAAACGATATGGCAAAGGCGTTTTGCCCGGCCCGGGAACGGTAAGCCACAAAGCGGCACTTGCCAAGGCAGAGGTCGAATACAAAAAATACCGCCAGCAAATCATAAAGGAATTGACACCCGTAGAGCGCGATTATCTTGCGAGCATCAAAAACGCCCAGAAGAAGCTAAGCTAAAGGGGACTCACCATGGAAACCGAACGCCTTATTCTGCGTCCTTATGAAGAAAATGATTTAGCTGACTACTACCGCATACTTTCGGACCGCGGTAACCTATACTATCTGGACGATATCGTAACGGAAACACCGGAAGACGCCCTCACGAGCCTGCGCGAGGCTATAGCCCTGATGGACAGCGGAGATGCCCGGCGTTTTGCCATAGTTTTAAAAAATCATCCGAGGATTATCGGAGGCGTGGGATATGATATAACAGACAAGACGCCCCTCGGTCGCATCGGGCATATGGGATGGTTCCTTTTACCCGAGTTTCAAAACAAGGGCTATATTACAGAAGCCGCTAGGCGGATATTGGCCTATGCCTTTGAGGAAGATAACTGTATCAAAATCACCACCGGCTGTTTTAAAGAAAACATCCCCACCCAAAAAGTAATGGCCAAGCTGGGTTTTGTACAAGAAACCGACAAAATAAATACCCGGTGGCATGACGGCAAAATGAAAGAACGGCTGGAGTTTGCAATAACTCCTTCGTAATAAGTTTAAGCAGGAAGGGGGCGTGTGCGCCATGGAAGTAGAGACCACCTATACCCGCCGCTATGAGAACCCCTTGCCTGTGCTGGAAACGGACACGGACTTGCTTGTGATTGAAACCAAGGACCGCTTTGACGGTCAGATTAAAATAAAAAATACAGGGGGCGGAGTACTCTCGGGGCGGATATTATCCCGGTGCGCGGGGCTTACGTTTGAGCCGTGGGAATGGGAAAACAACAGCCAAACAATAAACTACACATGGAACGCCGCCGCGTCTGGGCTGAGTATCGGGCAGCGGCTTGACGCCTTGTTCTATATTACGTCCAACGGGGGCGAGAAGGAAATTCCCGTAAGTGCCAAGCTTACGAAAATGTCCATTACAACGGCGGAGGGCCACACCGTGGCCAATATCCGGGATTTCTATGAATACGCGCTGACGCACCCCGTTCAGGCCAGGCGGATGTTTACCGACAGTGAATTTTACATGCTTTTGCTGGCCTCGGGTTATCCGTATATGGAGGTTTACGAGTCCTTGCACAAGGACGCCAACCGGGAGCGCGCCATGGATAATTTTTTCGTGCTGTCGGGTCTGAAGGGCCGCACCAATCTTGAAGTAAAAACCCATCAGCTTGAATTTTCCCAAAAGCCCGAGGACAGGGACATGCTTTATGGCAATTTCCTTGTGCAAAAATCCGACCACGGCTATGTGGAAGCTCCGATACTCCTACGGGACGAGGCCCCTTGGCTGACGCTCTCCAGCGGCAAGCTTTCCGCCGCCGACTTTAACGAGGCCCACTGCGCCACAATAAATTTCAGCATTGACCCCACCCAAATAAGCAAATCCTATGCCCGCGAGCTGGTTATTATCGGCACGGACACCGCATCCGGCGGCGGCAACACCGTCGAAATCGTATACCGCCGCACACCGCCGCTGATTCTGCGCCTTAACCGCGCAGCCTACCGCTATGAGGACAAGGGCATAATCGAGGTCATAAACAACACCGGAATGAACATGCAGGTGGAAGCCTTTTGCCCGGAAAGTTATATTCGATTCACCGCCCGCTCCTTCCCCATCGGGGCCTACGGCGAAATCCCCTTTGAGGTAAAGCTCTCGCCATTTATGAGCGCGCAGCTGTTCTTCCGCAAGCTTCCCTACATGAAAACCGCCATTGAAATAAAAGCAAAGGTTCCCGGCCAGGAGCATAAAAAAAATTTACCCATAACCGTGGGAGAATGGTGAGTCATGATTAACTTCGCAAAGCACATAACACGCTTAGAGGACCGCCTTATAAGCCGCGGTGGGAACGATGTTTCCACCGCCGTAACCATGGCTTTGCGCAGCTGGCAGGCATACCGGTTTTCCGATGCCACAGCTGAGTCAAGGGTGCTGATTCAACGCGCCAATCACACGGTTATCGCGGCGCACCGCCGCAATGTGGCCCATGCGGGGCTGTATACCCTTACTATTTTTATAGCCATTGAGGCGGGGAACTATGACAGTGCCAACGAGATGCTGGACAAGGCCATGGGGTATAAATCCTTTTTGCGAAGCAATGACCCGTTTTACTATGGGGTGCTATGCTTTTTGTACGCCTATCTGGAGCTGCATCAAAAACGTGCCCGCTCCGCAAGGAAGCATTGGCGCGCCCTGGCCGACCATATTAAAAATCAAGAGCCGTCAAGCTATTATCAAATCATGCAGGGTCTGCTGCATCTGACCTCGGGGGAATATACCGAGGCGTACAGTTATCTTACGGCGGCGTTTATGGCCGGGTGCAACAGTATTTTTTTGTATGAGGGGCTGTACCGGTATTATCTTAACGCCAGCCACGCGCCGGAGGGCATGTCGATTCTTCCGGTGCTGATTTACGCGGCCAACCGCGGCGCGGACATCACAGAGCTGGCCGGGAAGTATCAGGAAACCTTGTTCGCCGCCATCGCCGCAAGCCCAACGATGGGGGAGCGGCTTTACGCCGTCAGCAAGTATCCGCCGATTCTAAAGGAAATCTGTGCCCATCGTATGGCCAAAGGCGACACCGGCGCGGAAGCCTACGCTTTCTATCGCGAGGCCGAAAACAAGCAGATTTTCGTCAAGGGTATTTTTAACGCCCTTGTCCGCACGGCCTATGAGCACAAAGCCGAGAAAGTTAATCATTATCCCATGGCACAGTTCTTATCCGCCGCGCCGGAAATGTCCCCCGAGCTTAGCGTGTATGTATTCCATCTGCTGCTGACGTCCCCGCATTTGTCCGACCTTCTGCCCGACTGGCAAAGCAAGATTTTACAGCTTGGAGCGCACTGCCTGGAAGTTGGCGCGACAGGCCGCGAGGCCAACAGCATTTACTATTATTTCTGGTCCCGGTGCAAGGCCTTGGGAATCACCGGGGCGGATGTGGACAAGGCTGAAAAAATTCTGCGTGATAATGTCACTTTCTTCGAATTATCCGCCAGGCCGGGCTCTGCCGTGAGGCATGTGTACATCACGGAACCCGAAAAGCGCGGCATGGCCGTATATGACCTCCCCGAAGACATACCTCCCGACTCGCAAGAGTCGCCTGCGGAGCAGCGTGGGCGCAGAGCCCCCTCAATAGTAGAACTGGTGAGCCAAAGCGCGGACTACACCTGTCTGGGCGCGGGGCAGAAGGCCATTTTGGACGAGAAGCTAAGCATCAAGCCCATGATAGCTTTGGCCGGCGCGGAGCTGTACCTGCATTTTTTTCAAAAGGGGGACAGACGTTTTCATCTGCTGGCATTTCTGGCGAACAACTTTCTTAACATGGAAGCCCCTCCCGACGAGGCAACATCCGTTTTCGAGGCGTTGATTGGCGTTAAGGGTATTACGAAGTCATATCGCAATCGTATTCTTGTGTCATTGGGTCGATTGCACTACAATGCGTTCAGCTTTGACGAGGCATTGGAATGCTACGGTCAGGTTGACGACGCCGAGCTGGGCGACGATTTCACCCCGCAAATTCTCAGCGTGTACTTACAAACCCGGGAATACTCCCGGGCGGCGCGACTGATAGAAAACAGGTTTGAACATATAGACGGCGAAACGCTGTTTAATGCGGTCGGCACACTGCTGGCCAAATCCGAGGAGCGCGAAAGCATCGCGGGCATTGCCTACCGGCTTCTGTTAAAGGGCTTTTGGGGGGAAGAGCTGCTGGACTTAGTTCTGACACACTATCCGGCCTGCTACGCCGAATGGGTTACGCTGTCCAAAGCCTTGGATGAGAATAATCTGGTTGATACAAGGATTGACGTGCGCGTACTGGAAATGGCCCTGTGGATGGCCAATTTCGACGCCGGGGCACAAAAGGCTTTTGTGAGATTGTGGGAGGCCAGAAGTCTTTCCGGTTACAGTGAATTGATTATAAACTTCGTGGAGCTGGCCTCCTATGAGATGATAGCAAAATCCACCCGCCCGGAATATGATGTATTGGACATACTTGAGAAATGGTATCTCGAAAAGGATTCCGACAACACTCTGCTCTCATGGGGACTGTCCGCCACGTATCTGCGATACAATATCACCACGTTTAAATCCGAGGAAATCCTCAAGCGCGCGTTGGCCGAAATGGAACGGGAGGGTATTCTCTTCCCGGTAATCAAGGAGAACAAGCCCTCGCAAATTCCTTTTATCGAAAAACACCAGCCGTTTTTATATAAAAGCCAGCCCGGCAAGGATTGCTGGCTGTATTACCGCATCAAGGGGGCCCATTCGTTTACGGCCATTCCCATGCGCTACATGCGATACGGAATGTACGCCGCAAATGTCCCCATATTTTACAACGAGGAAATAACCTATTATTTCAGCGAGGAAATACCCTCCGGAAGCATAACCACCCGGGAGGCCGAATATAAAAATTCTACTGCGTTTTTGCACAACAGCGACGACCCGTTTTTTACAATAAATAACGCCATAATCTACGAGCAAATGTTTAAGCACGACAAAGTAGAGGAAATCATCAATCGTTTAGTAAAGGATATTCAACCGGTTAGGAGCACATTGTTATGAAGCCCGAAACACTTTTTCACATTATAGACCATACACCCATGGCGTGTTCGCTGCACAACGAAGAGTACAAGGTGGTACACCTTAATCGCGCCGTGACGGATTTGTTTGGCTTGGAGGACCCTCAGGAATACATCGAGGGCTTTGATGCGATGTCGCCGCCATACCAGCCCGACGGAACACCATCCCGAAGCAAATCCACGATACTGATGCGTGACTGCCTTGAATCCGGACGGGTGCTGTCCTTTGACTGGCTGCACTGGCGCAAGGATAAATCCCTTATTCCAACGCTTGTGACACTGACGCGCGTTCAGGCGGAAAACGAATTTTATCTGATGGTATTTCAGCAGGATATGGGCGAGTCGCAGCAGGTGCGCACGGCCGAACGTGTAGCAAGGCAAAGAATGCAGGCGATGCTGGATTCCTGTCCGCTGGCCTGCGGCATCGTAGACAAGCACTTTAACATCGTGGAATGTAATCATGAGGTAATAAATCTATTCGGCGTGGCAGACAAGCAGATTTTTATAAACCGCTTCTTTGAATTTTCGCCGGAATATCAGCCCGACGGCCGCATGTCCCGCCAAAAAGCCATGGACAAACTAAAGCTGGCCCTTGAGGCCGGCCGCGCCGATTACGAATGGCTGCACCAGCGTCTTTCCGGCGAACAGCTCCCCTGCGAGGTGGTTCTGGTAAAGGACAGCCTGGACGGTCACGACTTGGCAATCATATATATCCGGGATTTGCGGGAAATTAAAAAATCCATGTCCATGGTGGAAAAGCTCGAATCCATAGCCTACACCGACGAGCTGACAAAGCTGTTTAGCCGCCGTTATTTCATGGATAACGCTGCCGCCACCCTGGAAGTTTGTAAAAAAGAAGCAACGCCCTTCCATTTAATCATGGCGGACATGGACCACTTCAAAGCCGTTAATGACACCTATGGGCACGCCATAGGCGACGAGGTGCTAAAAATCGCCGCCGCCCGCATGAGCAATGTCACCCGTCAGGGCACGGTCATATCCCGCTATGGCGGCGAGGAATTTATTATAATGCTGACCGGTATACCCTATGCTTCCGCCATAAAAACCGCCGAACGCATTCAAAAGTCCATAGAAGAATCCCGCTTCTCGATAAAGGGCCTGGGCATTGCCGTAACCATAAGCCTGGGCATTGCCACCCTCTCCGCCCACAAGGAAACCCTGGAAGATATAATCTACATGGCCGACGTCGCCCTTTACAACGCAAAACGCACCGGCCGCAACAAAGTAATGGAATATAAAAACGCTCAGGATTTGAACTGGCTTACGCCGTAGTGGGCCTTGCACCAATAATCTGGTACTGTATTGGTTACAAATGGCACAACCTATAAAAGGGAGGACTTCAAAAATGCTGTACAAAAAACGCGCACAGGAAACTATCACACCCGAGCTTTTTAAAAATCCCACATCGGAATACCGAGGCACGCCGTTTTGGTCGTGGAATTGCAAGCTGGAGGAAAACGAGCTTCTGCGGCAAATTGACATTTTTAAGGAAATGGGACTGGGCGGGTTTCATATTCACAGCCGAAGCGGCCTTGCCACACCCTACATGGGTGAGGAATTTATGCGCTTGGCCGGGGCCTGTAGCCGACACGCCATCAAAAACGAAATGCTGTGCTGGCTTTACGACGAGGACCGCTGGCCGTCGGGCTCGGCGGGGGGCGTGATTACCAAGGATTATGCAAATCGGACGCAATACTTGGTAATGTGCCCCTACGGCTTTGATATGGCACCGAAAAATGCTTTTTTGGATTCCTCCGCCAGATATATCGCAAGCGGACGTAGGACTCATCTGGCGCGGTATAAGGTGCATCTGGAAAACGGATTTTTAACAAAATATGAAAGGCTTCCGACAGACACCGTCCCCCAAGACACTTGCGGAATTTGGGACGTTTTCCTTGAAGTAATGGGCAATAACCCCTGGTACAACAATCAGGCCTATGTAAACACGCTGGACAAAAAAGCCATAGATTTGTTTATTGAAGTCACCCACGAAAAGTATAAAAAGCATCTGGGGCATGAATTCGGCAAGTCCATCCCGGCCATTTTCACGGATGAGCCGCAGTTTTCCCATAAGGAAACGCTGCCCCGCTCCGACGCTGAAATTGTATTAACCATGCCCTTTACCACAGACTTTGACGAGACCTACAAGGCCGCCTACGGCACGAGTATCCTCGACGCGCTGCCGGAGGTCATTTGGGAAAGCGGCCGGCCGTCGCTTGCGCGGTATCAGTATCACGACCATGTTTGCGAACGCTTTACAGAGGCCTTTGCCGACAATGTGGGCGCGTGGTGCGAAAAAAATAATATTATGCTAACCGGTCATATGATGCACGAGCCCACTTTGGCCTCGCAAACGCTGGCTTTGGGCGAAACCATGCGGGCGTACCGCTCGTTCCAGCTGCCGGGAATCGACATGCTGTGCGACCTCCGCGAATACTCCACCGCCAAGCAGGCCCAAAGCGCGGCGCGGCAATACGGGCGGGAGGGCGTTCTCAGCGAGCTTTACGGCGTCACCAACTGGAATTTCGACTTCCGAGGGCATAAATTGCAGGGCGACTGGCAGGCCGCGCTGGGCGTGACCGTGCGGGTGCATCATCTCACATGGGTGAGCATGGCCGGCGAGGCCAAGCGGGATTACCCCGCCAGCATCGGGTATCAGTCGCCGTGGTATAAGGAATACGCCTACGTGGAGGACCATTTCGCCCGGGTGAACACCGCCCTCGTGCGCGGAAAGGCCATTTCCCGGGTGGCGGTCATTCACCCTGTCGAGGGCTTCTGGATGAACTTTGGCCCCAACGACAAAACCGCCGGAATCCGCGCGGAAATGGAAGCGGATTTCGAAAATATTATTAATTGGCTGCTGTTTGGCCATATTGATTTTGATTTCGTGTCAGAATCGCTGCTGCCCAGCCTGCACTCTTGCGGAGAGCAGGAAAACAATCCACGGTTTATCATAGGCGAAATGGCCTATGACGCGGTGCTGGTGCCCAACTGCCGCAGCTTAAGAAGCACGACAATTACCGCGCTGGAGGGCTTTGGCATAAGCGGTGGCACGGTAATTTTCGCCGGAGAAATGCCGTCAATCGTTGACGGTGAGGCTGCCAAGCCGGAAATTTCCGGCGAATTCATCAAAAGCATTCCCTTCTCCAAAACCGCGGTGCTTAGCGCGCTGGAGGACTTCCGTGATATCTCCATGCAGCGGGGGGACGGCAACCGCGCCGAGCATCTCATATATCAGCTGCGCCAAGACGGAGACGACCGCTGGTTATTTGTATGCAACGGAACAAAACCGGCCAATGAGGACATCCCAAAGGCCAAGGAAATCACTATTTTCATCAAGGGTAAATTCGCACCCACGCTGTATGACACCCTTGACGGCACAATCCGTCCGCTTTGCGCGGAGCATCAACAGGGCATGACCGTAATCAAGCGCGAAATGCATATGCATGATAGCCTGCTAATCAAATTGTCTCCGGTTGCGTCCGGTGCTTCGGCGTTTTGCTCCAATGAAGCAACGGCTTCTGCTTCAGAGGTTCGCACCAATGACGCCGCAGCACCACAGACCAAACTGCTCATACCATATTCTTTCGAACTCGCAGAGCCGAATGTCCTCGTGCTGGACATGGCGGAATACGCCTTTGACGATGAGCCATGGCAGAAAACCGACGAGCTTTTGCGCATTGATAATCTTTTTAGGAAAAAGCTGGATTATCCTTTGCGCATGTCCGCATGGGCGCAGCCGTGGACAACCCAAGAAACGGAAAAACCCGAGCATACTTTAAAGCTGCGATTTACGATTCCGTCGCAAATCGAGCTGGATGAAATCTGCCTCGCGCTGGAAAGCCTCGACCGCACGAAAATCATTTTCAACGGCACGGCCGTTGAGACAACACCCGAGGGTTACTATGTAGACCGTTCGATTCAAAAAATCCAGCTGCCCGGGCTAAAAAAAGGCATCAACGAACTGGTGCTGGAAATCGCCTTTGATAAAACGGCCAACGTGGAAAACTGTTTTCTGTTGGGCAAATTCGGCGTGGCCATATCCGGGCACAAAACCGAAATCATACCCTTCCCAGAACATCTGCCCTTCGGCGATATCAGTAAAACAGCTTTGCCATTTTACGGCGGAAACGTAACCTATAAATGCAAAATTTCCGGCACGGGCGGAAAAACTCAGCTGGACGCAACCTATTTTCGAAGCCCTCTTCTGACGGTGAAGCTAAACTCCAAGCCTGCCGGAGTCATCGCCTACGCGCCGTATTCACTGGACTTGGGCAGCCTCCCCAAAGGCGAGCACGACCTTGAAATAACCGCTTTCGGCAGCCGGATAAATACCTTCGGCACCTTCCACAGCTGTGACGAAACCATGGACTGGTTTGGCCCCGACGCATGGCGCGCAACGGACGCCGCCTGGTCCTATGAGTATCAGCTACGCCCTGCGGGCATATTGAAATCGCCGGTTATTACCACGACAAAGACCATGCAGTAAACACCTCAAGCCTCACAAAGTCTGCAAGTTGCACCGTCAAGCTATGTTAAACTCGCGGATAAAGCTGACCGCGATATTTTCATCTTGCCACTCCTCGTCACTTCAATCATCTTGCGGAGGCTCTCCACCGTTTTGGAGATGTCTTTGTTCTTTGTTTTCTCTTTCTCCAAATTAAACTGAATCGAAGCCTCAGTTACGCTCTCCTACGTGAATCACCATACATATTATAAAGGAAACAAGTCCGACAGCACCCATCCAAATATTATCGAAATCAGTAATAAATCCGGCGATAAGTGCCGGAATAATCGACCAAATCACCGAAAAGATAATACTGACAATCCAAAATCCTACAGATGTACAAAAGAACATTCCAAGCAAAATTGCAGAAGCAAGGCCAATAATGAAACAAATAGCATTATGTATGTCCGTTAAATTCCATAAAATTGCGGTTACAATCGCAAAGGTAACAAGGCCGTCGGCCATAATAATTTTCCAACCGCGTTCCTCTATATAAACCCACATTTTTATAATCCACCCCCTTCGTAAGCACTATTCCAGTATATCGAAACGACTAACTTTGTCAAATAATCACGGAAAACAACAGGGCAACAGCATTTACTTTGGGCCCGGGGGGCCGGCGGTGCGGGGCTTGGGTTCCATCCGCCTCAATGCGCCGCCCGCCTCCGC
>WQSB01000016.1 GCA_009788085.1 Defluviitaleaceae bacterium | reverse complement strand
AAGCAAGGCGCGATGCCGCAGCGAAGCGAGGAAGCGTAGGCGGGCTTTGCCCGCAGAAGCGGCGGGGTCGTAGGGGCGGAGCCCCTACTTATATGAAAGGGGGTGGACGACTTCATTAGAAATTTGTTTAGGCGACTTGTGGATGCCGTTTTAGATTTTTTTGAATCAATTACAAATGCGATTATCGAGGGTGTTGTCGGAGACATTTTATATACCCTCTTTAATATGATTGTCTACGGTGTAGTCCCCTTTCTGGCAGACATAGCTGAAAGGATTCTGATAACCCTAATTCTTATCCCCCTTTTCCTTTATTCCCATATAACGGACGCTGTGGGCATGTTTGCGGGCATAAACCCTATTCCCATAGTGGATACCTCCGATACCGCTATTTTCAACACCAGCCCAAGAGTGCTTTATGGGATGGGCGCGCCGTATTTGCCTATGCCGCCCCTTGACGCGGATTCGGAGGCGGAGGAGCAGTGGCGCGAAGCATGGCGGGAGTATATCCGCGGAAACAGCAGTATTATTCAGCGTCCGGGCCGAAGGGTAAACGACCCCGAGCGGTATTTTCTTTATGTTCGTGTGTTTCTGCAAGAAAACAATATAGCCTTTGGAAGCGATGAAATGTACAAGGTGCTTGCAGACGCTATCGTGACCCGTACCGCCGTTGGCTACGGCGTAAGCGCGGCAGACATTGTCCTCCCCGCAACGCCCACAAGAGAAGTATATGAGGGGTTCCTCGCGTTCCTTACTTCCCCGCTGGAATTTATGAGGCTTAACCGTCCGGCATTTCCCATTGACTGCCAGAACAGCTTTGTTTTTTTCGAGACCCCGTCAATTAATTTATCATTTTTGGAAGCCTTTGAAGCCGAGGAGCACCCCTATACCATCGAAGGCATACAGCCCGTTGTAAGCATGGCGCAAATAGCAGAGCAGGAATTTAGCCGGGCCGCGAGGGAGCTTTTTATATATGCCTATCAAGGCGGGTTGCTTGAGCCGGATTTATATGCGAACCGGCTGAGGTATATAAGGGCTAACCCAATCGAGGAAAACGTTCCGGAGATTATTAGGCTTACCGACCCGTTGTTTACTGTAAGCAATGACGTCGTGGAGCTAATAACCGAAGTTACTGAGGACGAGGAAAATCAAAACCCTTTCAGCGCATTAAACCTCTCCATGTATCTTTATTACAGAGATTTTTTGGGGGGTGATTCCATTGAGCAAAACACCCTGACCCATATTTTTCATGGGATACTTGAGCTGATTGATGACCTCTACGAAGAAGCTGCCGTCTTCATGGAAAGGGCTGCCGCCAGTGATTTTTTCGTCGCCATGCATTATATGCAATGGGCTCAAAGCATTCTTGGCACTCGTGACGGAATGATTGACCGCCTTCAAGACTTGGGCCTGTATGAGACTTTGATATATTACGGTCCCTATCATTACACCGGTTTTCACAAGGAAGTGGAAGGGTTGAGGGGGCGGTTGCAGCTTCCGCCGCTGACATCCAGGCTGTTTCCCGGGTTGCTATTGCCTTTTCTGCCGCCACATTTTCAGCCAGACGATCAGCCGGCCGAACGGGAGAGGCTCATATCCGCGTTGGCGTATTTCGGCATGACTCCGGACAGCTTAAACCTCCCGTTGGAGCTCCCGTACCATGATTTGTCCATGAGGATTTTCGATGCGGCCTTTGGTGCTGTGCGGGAAGCGTCTGTACCCGAGGATGTTTTTGCTGCTCATCTGGAAATACTGGGTCTGGACAGTGCGTATGGCGATACAGAGGACATCTTAGACGCCATACAAGCGCGCATAGAACGCCTGGCGGCTGAATTCTCGGCCGAAAATTTGGCGGCGCGTGCGGAAATTAATCGTGTGCTGAGTATATGGGGGATACACAAAAGTCATTTACTTCATTTCATATACGGTCCGCTTGGGCATCTCGGCTTTACCGATGAGATGCACGAGGCTCTTTCGATTTTCACCCCCGGCGCGGGTGCGGGCGGTATTGTTGTTTCATACAGCATCAGTTTATACGAGGTTATCAGAAATCTCCATTATTTTGAGGGAGAAGTAGATTTGCCGAGGTTGGAGCTTGTAGACGGTGAGCTTGTAGACCCGGGCTTTGAATACGAGCATGTAGAGCTTGAATCAGAGATGAGCCTTATTATCTTCTATCCTGCGGCAAGACTACTGTGGCGCGACTATATCCAAAACAATTTTGACCTTATAAACGACCCGACCTTGCCTTATGACGACCCGCACCGCTACAGCCTTCGTGCCCACGCAGTGTACTGGATGTTTGGCGCGAACCTTTACTGGGCTGCTGAAAGGATATCTCATATTGAGGAAACACTGGAACAGTGGACAGCCGACTCATCGTTAGAAAATTGGTGGGTATATGATGTCATGTATGACAGGATATCCCACGTTCTTCTTGGGCAGGACCATTTGGCAAGAAGCCTGTCTTTAAGCACCGGGGTGGCTGACCACGGCTATGCCGGCCCGTTAATAAGAAACCCTCAGGTTTATTTGGACAACGTATCCTTGCTGGATTATTTCCTCACCAGCAGATTTATCAATATTGTATTCTGGGGCATAACCCTAATTTCCCTTGCCCTTATGATAGGCTTTTCCATATATGAAATCACGCGCTCCCTTGCCGACACGGAGATAGATAAGCCCATCAGTAGGATTCTCAACCTTATCGGCAAGTCCGCGCTTACATTCCTTTTGATACCCTTTCTCTTTACCGCGTCGCTTGCATTGGTCGGCGTCACCATGAGACAGGCGGTTCAAGCAGTGGCAGGCGTCGGCCCAGAGACAAGCCTTGCGGGCGCGCTGTTTTTTGGCAGCGTGGTTCCGGAAGCCGTTCTTATGCCGGGCGAGCCAGGCATGGTGGAGCGGGTTTATGTACATGTGGACTTGAATATTCAGGACCCCAGCGTTTATTTTGGAGTCAGGCCCACCTCCCGATTTATAACCGAGGCCGCCAGAAACGAAAGAATGGAAGAACTAAGGCTGGAATACCTTTATGGGGCCAAAAGCGACTTTAGGGATATAGGCACCATGTCTGACCATATAAGAAGAGATTTTGAGGTTTTAAAGCTGCTTGCTCCCGGAAACCTGTTAATTATGTTCATCGCTGCCGTGCTTATATGTATTGCCACGCTAAAGCTGCTGGTGGTTTTCGCGCGTCGGATTTTTGAAATCATTCTTTTGTATGTCATATCGCCCTTCTTTGCCGGAACAATACCCCTTGACGAGGGGCAGACCTTTGGAAGGTGGCGCGAAAAGTTTATAGCCATGCTTGTGTCGGGGTACGGTGCCTTGATTGCGTTTCAGATTTTTGTATTGCTTATACCGCTAATTTGGTCCACTAACTTGGTACTGCATGATAATTGGTTTCTTGATACTTTCTTAAAAATGCTGCTGACGGGCGGCGGGTTTTTTACGGTAATGAAATCACACACGTTTATTACCTCTTTGGTGAGCCCAGAGGCGGCCGAATTTGAAAGCGGAACCATGGCTTTTACAATTCTGGCACTCAAGCAGGCGTACAGCGCGGTAAGCGACCCGGCAAAACAGATGAAGGAAACCTTTGACGATGTAAAGAAATTTGCAGACGGTGGCAAAGGCGGCGGCGGAAAGGGCAAGTCCAGCAACAAGGAAGGCGAAGACCAAGAAGGCGGCGGCGAAGACGGTGGTGGCGGCGAGGATGGCGGCGAGGACGCCGGAGACATGGGCGACGCCGGCGACGCAGCAGAAATGGCGGGTTAGGACCATGTTTTGGTATGAAATATATGCAACAATGCTGCTCCTTTTAGAATATTTAGCCGGCTTGATTGATATCCTCGCGGGGGCGGCTCCTGTTTTGTTTAACGGCGAGCCGGTATTCCTTTACGACATGCTTCTCATGATATCGCCGGTTTCCATGATTTTCTGGGGCGTAACCTTGATAGGCGTGGCTTTGGCAATAGTCTTTTCCATAGGCATAGTCACCCAAAAGGCCATGGATTTAAAAGTAGAAAAAACCCTTGGCATGACTTTGGGGCATATAGCCAAGTCTCTATCCATGTTCATGATTACGCCTTTGATGGTTTTAGGGCTTTTGCAAATCGTGTCTGTTGTGATGCGGAAAACAGATGAGCTTTTTGATTTGGCCAGCGGTGGTATTGGAATAGGCAGAACAATATTTGCGATGACGGCAAGCCGGGCCGCGCTGGAAGACATGGACGTGATTAACCGGTTCGCCTCCGGGGCACTGGATTTTAACAATTATTATCATGTGACCCATTACCTGAACGTTGATTATATCACTATGTGGATAGGCATTCCCATTGCCGCCGCCCTTATCGCCGTGTATTTTACGGTTATGATAGTGTTTACGCTTAGGCTGTTTACCATAATATTGCTGTATATCATATCCCCCTTATTCGTTTCATCCATCGTTTTGGACGACGGTCAAAAATATAAGATTTGGCGCAGCACGATTTTGGGCAAGATGCTGTCGGGGTATTCGTTGCTTATTGCCATGAAGCTTGTAACCTATTTGCTACTGCCCTTCATTACTTCCGATGTGCAACTGTCAACAAACCCTGTCGGAAACGTATTTTTAATGGGCGTGCTGGTTTTCGGATGCTCCTACGGTGCGTACAAGTCAGCGGGAGTACTGCCGAAGCTAATCGCCCCCGGAGCCGCTGGCGGGGATGACGACTCGATGATGATGGGCATGACAACTGGGTTCGTGATGGCCGCCGGGAAAAAATCCATAGCCATGGCCATACATGCGGTGGGAGAAGCCGCGAAGCTGGTAATCGATACCGTCAGAACGGTGATAAAGTGGGTAGTCAAGATAGTTATTGCCGTTCTAAAGACCATTTTTATGGGGCAAATAT
This sequence comes from Defluviitaleaceae bacterium, assembly GCA_009788085.1. Taxonomy (GTDB): domain Bacteria; phylum Bacillota; class Clostridia; order Lachnospirales; family WQUN01; genus WRAH01. Next base: position 22,215 of record WQSB01000016.1, on the reverse strand, counting down.
GGGCCGTTCCCAAGGCACTATTATCTATTGCAATAGAGGCAATCAGAAAAATAATAAAGAGAATCAAGCAGGTTATTAAAACCATCATCGGCCTTATTAGTTGGTTCTTCTCAACCATAATATCCCTTACCGGATTATCCGAGCCCACCCAAGTCTACGACGGCGGCGAAGTAAAGCAAGATTACGAAGACGACGACGCAGATGAGGACGTTGAAAATCTTTTAAATAAGCCCCAGGAAATCTACGAAGGGGCAAAAGATATTTACGATAAGGGCACCAACCTGTACGGCTCCTTAAAAACCCTTTTCTCGTCGGGCGAATCCGACCCGACTAAGGGGGAAAAAGCATCGAAAGAACCCGAAGGCACGATTGACCTACTTGATGATGACCTCAAGCGGCTGAAGGAATCCAAAGAAAAACTGCACGGCTTAAACGCCGATGACGAGACCATCGCCTTCTACGACAAGGAGATAGCAAGAGCCGAACGGGAGCCTGATGAAGCAAAACGAATCAAAAAAGATACGGAAAAAGCTGAGAAGGTGCTCGAGAAGGCACTTGAGAAGCAAAAACAGGTTAAAACAGATTTAAGCTTTGACGCCCCGACTGAGGACAACGAAGAAAAGACGGCAGTATCCGAGAAGGATACCTCCAAAAAAATATTGCAGCTCTCTGAAAAGCAGACTGCAAAGCTTGAAAAGGAGCTTAAATGGCTCAAGTCGACCGAAGAAAATATGCGTAGCTCAACTCATGGCAACGACGCAATTATCGGCTTCTATGAAAAGGAAAGAGTAAAGCTTGAGCAGGAGATAGACGAAGCAAAACTGTTTGAAAAAGATTTGCGAGACAGAGAACTAACCGATAAAAAGCAACGAGAAGAATAGGAGGTTTTTCATATGCGCATCATTCCAAAGCAGACACGTGTAAGGATGGAGTTTTTCAAAAACATTGATTTGCCCGATGCAATCATCGGCCTATCGGGTATCGTATTGCTGGTGGTTCTGTTCACCTCAAATATACCCGGGCAGCATTGGTGGATGCTGGGTGTTCTCATGTTTTACATGATGTTGTTTTTGAAGCTGGATGCGGACAGGAACTATATCATGTTCCTGTATTTGCTCAAGCATTTTACGATTCGCCGCAAATTTACCAAGGATGCCAAAAAGAAAGGGAAAAAAATCTCCGAAATCGTGCCGTTTACCGGTATAGCGGACGGCTTTTTGGAGTATGGCGGACAGTATTATGGCAAGGTCATAGAAATACCCTCTGTGGAGTTCCGCTTTTACAGCGAGTCGCGCCAGAACAATATAATAGAACGCGTGCTTGGCTCTATATTTCGCAGCACGGGAGAAATGATGATAAACCTTGTCAAGCTGGACCGCCCCGTTAATTATGACAGCTGTATTGAGTCGGAAGAGAAAAAAATCCAAGAACTGGAGCAATCATACAGCAATGGGCTCTTTAACGAGCATGAGTATGAGTGCCGCATCGCTATCATTCGCGACCGGATAGAAGAATTTAAGACGCTTAATCGCCAAACCAAGGTGATAAAGCCCTTTTACTACCTTGTGCTGTTTGAAAAAAACAAAGACATGCTAAATAACATGGTGTCGTCGGCGGTCAATCTTTTAATCAATTCCGATTTGCACGCTCACATATTAGACGATACGGAGCTATATTCCTTCTGCAAGTTTAACTATAACCATAACTTTAATGAGCGCGAAGCGGACGACCTTACGGCGGAGACCTGCATGGGCTGGGTTCTGCCGGATAAATTGGAGATATTCGCTCGCAAGCATGTTTGCGACGGCGTTACCGCCCACACCTTCCGTATAACCGGCTATCCGACCTATGTATACAACGCATGGGGCCACCGCATTTTTAATTTGCCCGGTACGAAGGTAGTAATGAAGCTTAAGCCACTGGACCGGTTTAAATCCGTCAGAAACATAGACAGGTCTATTGATGAGCTGAGAGGGCAGATTACCGCCACAGGCAAGACCAGCCGCATCCTTGAGATTCAGGAGCACATACAAACACTCACCAATTTGCTCTCGCTCTTAAAAAACGAAACCGAAACCCTGTTTGAGGTAAATGTATTCATTACTGTCTATGAAAAGGACGTACAAAAGGGGCAGATGTCCGCGAAAAGAAGAATACGCCGGATGCTGACCGAGGAAGGCTTCCGCTGCGACGATATTTTGATGCGGCAGTTTGAAGCATATGTAGGCTCCGGTGTTTCGGGCTATGACCCCCTTCATTATGAAGGGCGTAGCATCCATTCCTCCAGTGCCGCGGCTGTGTTCCCCTTTGTTTATTCGATTATCCACGACCCCAAGGGCATTAGGATAGGCAGTGCCGGTAACTTGCCGGTTATCATTGATTTTTACAAGCGGGATTTAAACCATGTTAATAGCAACATGATTATTATAGGAAAATCGGGAAGCGGAAAGAGCTTTGCGACTAAAACAATACTTGCCAACCTAGCCGCCGAGGATTGCAAAATTTTCATACTGGACCCCGAAAACGAATATTCCGGCATCGCAAAGAAAGTAGGTGGCAAGCTGATAGACGCAGGCAACGCTACCACCGGACGGCTCAACCCATTTCATATTGTGCCAAGCATCGCGGAAGAAGACGAGGAAGAGGGGGGCGTCAACACCAGCTTCGCGGCGCATCTGCAATTTATGGAGGAATTTTTCCGGCAAATTGTACCGGACCTTAGCTCGGATTCTATGGAGACTCTTAACATCGCTATCGCCAACACCTACCTCAGTAGAAACATAGACGAGGATACCGACCTGACTACGCTGGAGCCGGAAGACTTTCCAATTTTTGACGACCTGTACGACACTTTGCTGGAAGTGTTCCAGAAGACGGAAAGCGACTATGGAAAAGCCAATCTGCGGTCTCTCCTGACCCAAATTGCCAGATTTGCCGGCTCCGGGCGCAACGCCCGATTGTGGAACGGCGCGGCCACCATTTCCACCGCGGAAAACTTTGTTGTTTTCAATTTCCAGACGCTGCTTGCCAACAAGAACCAAGTTGTCGCCAACGCGCAAATGTTGCTGATTCTAAAATGGCTGGACAACGAAATCATTAAAAACCGCGATTACAATATAAAGTACAACGCCCAGCGGAAAATAATCATAGTAATCGACGAGGCTCATGTCTTTATAGACACGAAATATCCCGTAGCCCTAGACTTTATGTTCCAGCTTGCCAAGCGTATCCGCAAATACAATGGTATGCAAATAGTAATCACCCAGAACGTCAAGGACTTTGTGGGTAACGAGGAAATCGCCCGCAAATCGACAGCGATTATCAATGCGAGCCAATACTCCTTTATTTTCTCCCTCGCGCCCAACGACATGCACGATTTGTGCAAGCTTTACGAAAAAGCCGGTCAAATCAATAAATCTGAACAGGAAGAAATCATCAACAGTGCCCGCGGGCAGGCGTTTGTGGTAACCAGCCCCACCAACCGCACCCGCGTAAATGTTGTGGCTTCAGAAGAATTGCAACAGCTATTCTAGCAAGGCAATTACAATATAAACCGCCCACAAAGGGCAAGGAGGTAAAACCCATGACTATCAACACAACCATGGAAGAAGGACGCGCCATCGTAGCGGTAACAGGCAGGCTTGAGACAAGAACGTCCGACCTGTTGGCAAAGGAGCTCACCCCCATATGGGATGAGGGCAACTGTGATATAACGCTGGACTTTGAGGGTCTTCAATTTATCAGCAGTGCCGGGCTTCGCGTGCTGTTTATAGCCCATAAGAAGCTAAAGCCCCACAACAAGACTCTGACCGTTATCAACGCCAACGAGTCTATAAAGGAGATTTTTGCGATAACGGGATATACCAGTTTGTAAGCGGGAGGTACAAGTTCATGCAAACAAAAAAATCATCCGTTGTTATAGGCTTGCTTGCCGTAAACTTAGCACTGTCCGTTATTATCTTGGCGTATCTTTTTATCCCATACACCGGGGCCGAGGCCGAGGATGATATTGGCGGGATTCCTTTTTATACCCTCATGGACGGGCGGCACGTGCTGTACATCGGTTTAAATGACCGGTATACCTATTATCAGATTATACCCACGGAAGAGGCCGTGGAAATCGTGACGGAAATAGTCGCTAGGCATGTAAGCGGCTGGACCATGAGCATGGCCCAAGGGGGTTGGATAGACGAGCATGGGATTTTGACTCAGGAATACAGCATGGTATGGACTTTTATCGGCGCGGAGGAGGAAGATATTCGGGGGATTATGCGGGAAGTCCTAGTTGCCCTTAACCAAAACTCTATTCTGGTGGAGCGTAGCGATGTTACCAGCGTGTTTTACCGGGGACGCTAAAGGTCGTGATAGCCAGTGACAAGAACAGAAAATAATATTTTACTTTTTTCCATAACCCTGTGCTGGGCCGCATCCTATGTATTTATTGCAAGCCTTCCCCCCGACCTGTCTACCTTCGCTTATATAACCATGACCACGGGCATCGCAGCCATTGTTTTATCCATTATATTTTTCCGGCAGCTAAGAAAAGTAAATCGCGGTACGGTCAAGGCTGCTTTCTTTTTGTCAATGGTGTTGACGGTAGGCTTGATGATGGAAAGATGGGGAGTGAATATGCTCTCCGCCTCCGACGCCAGCTTTCTTGCCGCCCTTACCATTTTGATTGTGCCAGCCTTGATGCTCCTACTCAGGAAAAAGCCCACCGTCAACAATATGGTGGGCGCGGGGGTTATTTTGCTGGGGCTTTTTATGGCAAGCCGTTTTTCCCTGTCCGCCTTCGCTAACTCGGGAACGCTTTTTATGCTTGCGGCTTGCCTCTTTAGTTCGATTTATATTATTTTGGCGGACCGGTTTACAAAGGAAACCGACCCGCTGCTGCTTGGCGTTATGCTGATGATTTTTGTAACCCTTTTTGGGTTTATCCTGTGGACCATCGAAGAGCCCACTACGTTTTTTAGCATTACCTACACCAACGAGCTGCTTTCCTCTATTTTTATATTAGCGTTTTTCTCAAAAGCGTACGCCTATATTGTACTGATGTTTTCGCAAAAATACTCGGACCCGGTAAGCGTAACGATTATCGCCTCCACCGAGCCGGTTGTGACTTTGACGCTGGCGGTAATGATACCCGCCGCTTATGGTGCCGGGGAGGAGATGACTTTTGCTTCCTTGGGTGGAGCGTTGGTTATCGCGGCGGGAGCGGTAATTGCTGGCACCAGCTTCTTTAACAGAAAGAAGGCAAAATCCCATGGTAGTTAAACGCAAGGCGCAGTTTTTCATTACCTTTGCCGCATTTTTGGCCTTGGGCATCCCCTTCATGGTAATGGTGATTGTGGAGGGGTTTACGGGGGTCAGGCCTGTCAACGCAATACCCCCTGTGGCCGGGCTTTTGTTTGGCCCTGTGGGAGCTTTGGCCACTGGGCTGGCCAACCCCATCGTGGACTTGTTCGGCACTTTTGGCTGGAGCTCTTTGTTGGGCGTTGTGGCTAATTTTGTGGCGGCTTTTATGCCTTTTAGATTATGGCATCTGTTTTTTGATGAGCCGCCCAATCTGCACAGCACAAAAAATATCCTTGGTTATATCGGAATATGCCTGATAAGCGCGCTTACGGTGGCCTGGTTCTTGGCCTTTGGGCTGTATACATTTTTTGGGCTGTGGATTGCGGACATATACATCATGGTTTTTTTTAATAACTTCGGATTTTCCGCAGCTTTTGGGATGCCGATGCTCATTCTGCTGACCAGCGACTCAATCATGATACGGTGCGCCAAAGATGTGCCCCATTTCTTCCTAAAGAGAAAAGAGCCCCGCTATTTTGTATGCGCAGCTTGTACAACTTGGATGCTTGCAATTTTTGTTTTTGTATTTTTTTTGGGCATAAGCCCACAAGCAGCACCTTGGATGCATGTTTTATCCGCTTTTTCACTGGCGGGTATAACTGTACAGTTAATTTGACAGAGGTGGACACATGGAAAGTAAAGTGGGTAACAGTTTAATGAGGAAGGCCGCTATCACAATTTTTACAGCGGTGTTGTTTTTTGTGGTGAACATGCCTCTTAGGGAGCTGTTCGTCGTGCTGGATGGGATAGAAATGCGGCCGGCCAGCGCACTGCCTCCCGTTTTGGGCCTGATGCTGGGCGTGCCCGGGGCTTTGGGCTGCGCTTTGGGGAATTTGCTGGGGGATATCCTTTCAGGGCACAGCCCCAATATTTTTGTACCAGGGTTCTTTGCCCAGTTTGCTTATGGTGTAATCCCTATCCTTTTGTGGCGTGTTGTAAGGCATTTTGATAAAACCGCACCTGCCGTCATACGGCTCAATCATGCGAAAAATGCGGCCCGTTACATGGTTATCATCCTTATAAACTCGGTAATTATGGCGGGGCTTTTGGGCGGTATCATGCAAGCAGTGGGTGTGGGCGAGTTATTTTCCATGGGGACGCTGATGGTGCTGCTTAATAATTTTGTATTTTGTATGGTGCTGGGCATACCCATTATTGTTTTTATAACTATATTGAGGCTTAAAACCACTCAAAGCGGGCTTTCGTTGAACGAGAAGATGGTGCTTATGTTCATGCTGCTTCGCGTATTTTCAGCCGCGCTGACTGGTGTTATCGCCTACACGGAATTATCCCAGGCCATCGAAGACCCACTTATGATGTGGAACCGGATTTTTCTGTATATCGCGGGGGATGTATTTATCTTTTATATAATCACGGCTGTATTTTTGTGGTATTGCGAGAAAAATATCGCCCTTCCGGTGGAAACAATTTCGGGAATCGCGAAAAACTATGTAAGCCAAGAATGTGGAAAAAAGGACAGCCAAGCGGTGGTTGCGGAGTTTGAAAGCCTAACCCGCAGCCGAAGTGAAACGGGTATTTTAGCAGAAGCTTTTAAAACCATGGTTCTGGATTTGGATGCCTATATCAAAAACCTAACTGCGGTTACAGCGGAAAAAGAGCGGATAGGCGCGGAGCTGGATGTGGCAACCCATATTCAGGCAAGTATGCTGCCCCGCAAATTCCCCGCGTTTCCCGGGCGCAACGAGTTTGATATTTTCGCATCTATGAAGCCGGCTAAAGAAGTAGGCGGGGATTTTTACGACTTTTTTATGGTGGACGAGGATACCCTGGCCGTCGTCATAGCGGACGTATCGGGCAAGGGCGTACCGGCCGCGCTGTTTATGGTCATTGCCAAAACCCTGATTAAAAATACTTCGCAGCAAGGAAAAAGCCCTAAGGAAATTTTTGAAACCGTGAATAACCTGCTTTGCGAAAATAACGACGCCAGCATGTTTGTCACGGCGTTTTACGGACATCTTCACATATCCACAGGGCGGTTCACATTTGTAAACGCCGGGCATAATCCCCCGATTATCTTAAAAAACGGGAAATTTGACTGGCTAAAGCAAAAAGCGGGGTTTGTGCTTGCAATAATGGAGGACATGGCCTACATACAGCATGAAATAACCCTTGAGGTAGGCGACGAACTGTTCCTGTATACAGACGGTATCGTGGAGGCTATGAACAACGAAGAGGAATTGTTCGGGGATGACCGCCTGTATGACGCTATGCAGGAATACCGTGGCTTGACCCTTCATGAATTGGCCGAGTCCGTAAACCGTGAGGTTGATAAGTTTGAAGATGGTGCGGAACAAGCCGACGATATCACGATGCTAGTCCTACGATACAAGGGCATGACATTGAGCTAGTTAGGCATCTGATTCGTATTAATACATGAAAAAGGAGGGAGTGCACTATGACTATTTACAATATCATCGACATCATAATCCTAGGGGTTCTTGCCGGCTTTGCCTTTCAGGGGCTCAAAAGAGGCATGGTGATGTCCATTGCCGGGGGACTTACCTTGGTAGTTGCGATTATAGGCGCGAATATAGCCGCCGACAACTTCGCGCCCCAGTTGGAGAGCCTCATCAGGCCGTTGTTCAGCGACATGTCAGATTTAAATATCGACGCGCACATACCCGCTTTCCCGTGGGCTCAAAGCGGCGCGCTGGTGGAAACGACCGCACGGTTTTTTACATTTATCTTTGCCTTTTTAGGCATCACACTCGCGCTGTATTATGCCTCGCGGCTTCTGGATACCGTGGTTAAGTTGCCTATATTGAATATGTTTAACAGGCTTGGGGGCCTTTTTGGCGGAGTGATTTTTGGCGGGGCCGTAGTTTGGCTGGGTGTATATGTTGTTCGATACTTTGGCTTCTTAGGGCCGGGCATAGTTGGAAACACAAGATTGCTAAGCTTCGTGTTTTCAATGATGCCATAAACACATTGGAAAATGAGCTACACCACCGTCTAATCCGTATAAAAAATAAAGGAGGAATTACACATGGCAACCACATTTATGGCGTACCAAGACCAGAACCCAGAAGGGAACGAGCGCGTGAGCTTCGATTCTTTTGTAGAAAAGTTCCGTTACGGCAAATTGGATAAACATGAACTTGAATTCGGGCTGGACATGTACAAGGAAAACTTCGATGCGAATATGGATTTCAACCAAATCTATATAGACGGCCAATCCGTCGCGGACACCTGTGCATATAAACTAAAAGGCATCACAAACGACAACGAAAGAAACCAGCACATGAAGTGCTATGTTGTGGCGTCGGCATTGGAGCGCAATGCCCGCATAGAAGTCGTAACCCCGGACGAGAAGGGCCGCCCCCAAATCTCCCCCGTACACACAGAAACAGACGAGCCGGCTCCAAAAAAGTCTTTCTTCCGCAGATGGGGCGAGAAACTGGGGCTGATGAAGCCTAAGCTGTCCGAACAGGAGAAATATGAAAAGGACTATGTAAACTACGACCCGCAGCGCGAAAGCCGCCAGCAAACCATCCTGCAAGACCTTCAGGAAAAAAGCGATGCCAAAAAAAATCTGCAACCCCAAAAAGATAAAATCATCAAAGAGAACGTGGCGTATTCCAAAGTAATATCGGATGGCATTGAACACGACCGGAAGGAACTTTGCGACGCGCTCTTTGGCCCATTCAGCAACGGCGGTAGCGGGGCAGACCTGAACATGAAAGTCGGCGGCCATGTGCGCTATCCAAGATCCGGTGTAAGCATTGGCATAGCTTATTTGTTCAACGCAGGCCACAGCTTCGAGGACATTCTCAACCCGGCCAAGCTGAAGGACGAAAAAGCAACCGTGGGCAACATGATTATAAATTTGGCAAAAGAGGACGCAAGCGGCGACGAATTTCGTGTGGGGCTGGCCAGGGCCGAGATGTCCAAACTGCACAAAAACTTTGCCATGAACTACGAGCAGCTTCCGGTTCAAAATATAGACTACTCCAATTTGAAGGATGTTTCCGAAAATTACAGGGAGATTCACTGCCGGGGCATGGTGGCTTGCGACATGTGGCAGGAGTTCACCAGAGTGAAGGATGAGATGAAAAAGGACATTGGGGACAAAGAGGTTGAACGTCTGCAAACCGGCCTTGGTATAGCCGGACACCTGTACACCGTGCCGTTAAAGGGTGCTTCTCTCTTCGAGATAAGCGAAAAAACCTTGGACGACAAAAGCAGTACAAAAACCCTGGAAGAATTGGTTGTAGACGGGATGACTTACCTCCACGGGCGCAAGGGAGCAGACAAAGCATTTTCCAAGGCCAATCTCGTCAAAGACCTGTTTAACCCGGAAGCAGACAAAATGGCGGAGAACGCCTACATGCAAAAAACGGAGGCCAATCGTATTCTTGGCGCAAGCGGCAAGACCTACGAGAAAAAACTGGCGCAAATGACAGAAGCCGTAATGCTTGGTGTAGAGATTCTTGATTACAACGGCGAAACCTATGAGACTAAACCGCAATTTTACAAGCTTGACAATCCCTTTGACGCGCCGGGCAAGTCGGACACGTCCCAGAAGGTTAACGCCGACACCTGGGAAACCGGCCCAAGTAAACAGCCAAAAGAAATAAAGAATAGCAGCGTCGTACAAAAATCCATTAACGAACCGTCCATCAAAAAGAGAAAATAAGGGAGGCTTACCATGAAAACAGGATTTCAGCAATTTCATACAGGCGGAGGCGGCAACTGTGTGTTTTTCTCAACGGCAAAGCAGTTGAGCGATGCAACCCACGACGCTATCCGCGATAAACTCCATAACACTGGCAAGGAACAGTTGCACGAAAAGGCCCAGGAGATGATAGAAAAACAATTTAGTGCTGGCGGCCTTGTGAACGTATTGGTCAACCCGGAGCTGAGGGATTACGATTTCACGGGGCCGGGCGCGGGCGAGCAAATTGTAAACAAACTTCTCAATTCCCCAAAGACCGACATGAGCAATATGCTCTGTATGCGCCTCTTGATGGAGATGTCATTTCCGGGCAAGGGCTATCTTGGAAAAGACAGAACAAACAATGGAAGTGCTTCGATTTATACACCCATAACAGGCACTTATCCGGAGGATGTGATGGGACTGCTAAGCGGGTTAGCCCCCGGAGAACCCGTGCCGTCGATTCTCTCCGTGGCGTATATGGGCAAGATGGGCGACGGGAGGTCTGTGTATGATGCGAAAACCTGCCGGCTGGATAGTAGCGGCAAAGTCCAAACTAAAATCGGCAGATTGGATGCCCCGTCGGACGATGACGTAAAGAATTTCCTGAAAGCCAACGGGGACGACGGCAAAAACCTTTTGGGGCTAAGGGGCGAAGGTAAGCATTGCAAGGCGTATGTCAACCAGGATATTAAGCACGACCCCTCACAGCCCAACGCATGTTCAAAATTGAAGGAAGTCCACAGCGAATCAAGAACATACTCCGCTTTTAGTATTGTCAAAAACTTCCTTCCAACTGTCGTCCATTCCATAGGAAGCGCGATTTCCCGCTGGATGCGGCCCGCACCTCCGTCAAGCCAACAGCCCGTGGAAGAAGTTGTTGAAAAGGACTCTCGCAAAAAAGACGGGCTTAAAAAAGACGGGCCCGAAAACGAAAAAAATAAATCCCTTAGCAACGAGATGAAAAACGACGGCATTAAAATTGTGGACGATGGCTTTAACCTTGTGGACGACGACTTTGATCGTGTGGACAACGGCACTAAACTTGTGGATGATGGCTTTAGCCTTGTGGACGACGACTTTGATCGTGTGGACGACGGCATTAAAATTGTGGACGATGGCTTTAACCTTGTGGACAACGACTTCGCCTTGCCGGACGCGCTTAAAGTCAAGCCCAGGCAACCCGAACACGGCAACGGGCAGCAAATTAATGCCAACACATGGCAGCTGGAGACGGAGTCCAAGAGTTCACCGTCAAAAGGCAAAGGAAGTTTCAGTAGCGGGCAACAACCCATAGGCAATCAGGTGAAACAAAAGTCTGAAAAAGGGCCTGGTTTGACTAACAATTAAGGGAGGCATTGACTATGGCAACTTTTGAAGCGAAAGCTCCTTCGCGTTCGCTTGTACGCGGCGGCGATTTTACGGCCGCCTTCAACTCCAAAGCCATGGCTGCGGATGAGCTTGAATACGGAGTAAAAACCTTTGACAAAAATTTGCGCCCGGATTTTAACAATATCTATGTAAACGGCAAGTCCGTTTCGGATATTTGCGCGAAAGAAATACGCGGCATGAAAGACGAAGCCCAGAAAGCAAACCATATGAAGTGCTTTGTCACGGCTAAGGCGATGGAGCGCAAGAGCCGCATAGACATTGTGACCCCGGGCGAGAGTGTCCCCACGGTTGAGTCTCTGCACGCAAAGGTGACGAACGAGCCTAAAAAAAATATCTTTCGCAGGTTTGGCGAGTGGGCAGGGTTTCTTACGCGAAAGCCGACGAAGCAGGAGCAGTATGAAAAAGATTTTGTAGAAAACGACCCGGAACGTGAAACCCGCCAGACGGCTATCCAGCGCGATATCAATAAAAAGGAAGCAATGCGCGAGAACCTAGAGTATTCCAAAACAATCGCAGACGGCATCATGCGCGACCGCAAAGCACTTGGCAAGGCCTTCTTTGGCGACATAGGCAACCAGTCGGGCTTTACCTTTACTGAAGATTTAAAATACGGCCCCCATATCTCCCATGTGCGCAGCGGGGTGGATATAGGCATTGCGTACCTGTTCAGCCAAGGCCACACCTTTGAGGAAATCATGAACCCGGATAAGCTACAGGACAAAAAGGCCGCCGTCGGGAAGGACATTATGCAGTGGGCGACGGACAATCTCAGCGGTGACCCCAAGCTCGTGGAAGAATCAAGGGGAAAACTCGCTGACGTATACAGGGGGTTTGCCGAAAAATTCCAGGGCCTTGAATCCCTTAAGATAAACCACGCCAGCACAAAGGAGATTTCCGAAAATTACAGGGAAATCCACGGCCGCGGGTTTGTGGCTCATGACATCAGCCAAGAGTTTAAATATGTAAAAGACATAGTAGCGAAGCAGGTAGGTGATGACAAATACAGTGATTTAATCAATTTAATCGGCGCGTCGGGAGAGCTGTACGGTACCCTTGAGACTGCCGACAGGGCCCACGAAATAGCCTCCGGTGCGGAGAAGGAGAGAATGATTAACAAAGGCTTGGTCTACCTTCACGCCCGCGACGGTGTTCATGAGGTGCTTAGCAGCGTCAACAAGCTTAGTGACTTAACCCATGGCAAATCAGAACGCGAAATAAACGATGAAATCCTGGACCCCTTCATCAGCAATAAAAGAGCTGAAGTAGTAGAGTTTACCGCGGATAATTTCAAACGCCACAAAAAGAACCTCAGGGACGCCATCATGCTTGGTGTGAATATTTTTACCCAATCGCCGTCACGCGATGGGGCAGGTAACGAGTTCAACGCCGATTTTTCCAAAATCCAAAAGGCCATTGACAATTACAAAAAAGAGCCGAAAAGCCAAGGTCCAAACACCAACGAGAATATTGATTTTGACAAGTGGCATCCGGACCCAAGCAAGCAGCCAAAAGAAAGAGTAAATTTCAGCGGGCAAAATTCAATGGGCAAGCAGGAACAGCAAAAGTCAAACGACGGGCCGGTTTTTAATTAATCGGAAGGGAGTCGCAAGCAAAAGCCTACATTAAAAAAATCCAACGACGGGCCGGATTTGCACTAGGGGGGACGTAAAAAATTTTAACTAATTTTAAGGGAGAGTGTCGCGATGGCGGAAAGAAGTGGGCTTAGAAAATTTTTGACAAACAACGTGTTGGGGCGACTTATTGAAAAAGAAATAGACGAGTTTAATTTGCAACGGGCACTGGGGGCCCGCAACAAAGCGGCAAAAGACATGCTGGGTTTATATGACACCCACATGCAAAAAGCCGATGAAGCAGTCAAGAAACGGGAGATAAGCGACGAGAGGGAATTAGCATACGAGACGAAAATGACAAAACTCGCCTTCACCCATGACTTGCATGAAGACCAAAGGAATTATTCCAGGTTGCATGTCAAGTTTCGCAACCATTTTAGCGCAATGGATGCAAACGACAAGACAGTCAAAGAAATCATGGAAAGGCAAGAGGAGTACATTGGCTTAAACGCCAGAGGCTCGCAATTTAGCAGCTTGAGTTCCGAGGGGCTGAAAAAAGTCATAATGAAGGGCTCTCAAGGCTTTGGCGCAAGGCTTGGGCGGTGGCTTAGCGGCCGCAATGACGAGCGAGTCCAAGAAGAAGGTCAAAAAGATTATGAACGCGGTTTAAACGCTTATTTTACCGATGCGGACAAGGAAAATGTTTTGAAGCTGCAACAAGATAAAGAACAAATACTCACGGGCAAGTTAAGCATAAATGACTCACTAGAGAAGAACGCAAACAAAGATAATTACCTGCTCCCCTTTGACAAAGAGCATCTGGATTTGGCCGTGAAACAAATGAGCATGGATCATGGGCCAAGGGGGCAAGGCAATTTAAGGTATGCCAGTGAGATTGACGTTGCAATGGAAGCAGCAAGAAACGTCCAAAAGCAAGCTGAATTAGAGATTCAGGAAAAGGCAAGGCAAGCCGAATTAGAGGCTCAGGAAAAGGTAAGGCAAGCCGAATTGGAGGCGAAGGAGCGGGCCAGGCTTAAAGAAGCAGTGGAAATACCGCCTGCCAACACCATGCGCGAAAAGCATGACAGGGAGTTTTTCCCGCAATATTACAACGAGGACGGCAAGTTTTACGCCAATCAGCTTGAGAAGGACATAAGCAAAGCGGACAAATTAGGTGTCAAGGGGCTTGAGAACAGGGAAACCCGTGCCAGTCTTGCGCAAATGTATATGTTCTCCCAGGGCGATTCCATTGAGCAAATTTATGGAGACTCCAAAGAGTCCCAAGACATGCGCGCAAAACGCGGCGCGGAAATTTCGGATATGATTATCAACGAGCCGGGGCAACTCAGCGGGATATTTTATAAATTCAGCTCAAAACTTGCCGACGCCAAAATACCCGACATGACCACCGATGCCGCGCTTTGCAAAAATATACAGCAAATAGACTTTTATCATAGCTCGGCCTCCAATTTTGAAAAAATGCTGAACACGAGCGAATACACACCGGACAACCAAGATAAACAATTCTCAACTTATGCTTTTTATAGCCTCTTCCAGGACGGCGACTCCCAAAAAATCTCCAACGCCCTTGATGCGTGTCAGGCACTGTCCGGAATCGGCTATGAATCGCGTATGGAAATGTGGCAAAGCGGCGGATACTCACCAACTACAAAGGACAGTATGACAGATGAGCAGCGGATTGACGCAATAATTTGCGGAAAATTGTTTGATGCCAATTACATGAAAAGCTATTTCCCACCGGGAGCTGACTGGAATTCTCCGTCGAACCTCAAAAATCTGGTCAACGAAATGAAGGATTCTTCAATTAACTATCTGAAAGACAATGCAGCCGGAAATGATAACTACTACAAAGACCAGATGGTGGATTCTGTGAAAGGCATTTCAAAAGAGGACATCGCCCAAATTATGGACTCCTTTATCCAAAAACCTGTATCACAGCCACTAAATTTTGAAAATATGCTTGGAAATGAAAATACCAGCAAAGGCTTCGACCAAGCCTCCAAAAGAAAAAGCACCTCCGTCGCGCCGCCCACCAATGAGATAAAACAGGACGGACCCAACTTGTAGTAATTGGACAAAACATGTAAAGGAGCTGTTTGATATGGCAGTCACAGCCAATCCCGCGCCGGATTCTTTTCAGGCTAATTTAAACTGGACCGCAGCCCCAGAAAATCTATCGAAAAAGCTGGAGACAACCGGCTTTAGTGATACGGAGCTTACTAACGCGATAAAAACCTTTGACGCCAATTTAAGCCCCAACTTTGATGACATCTATATAGACGGCAAGCCCGTTTCGGACCTTTGCAAAAACAAAACAGCCGACTATATGAAGTGCTTTGTCACGGCGGCGGCGATGGGACGCAAGAGCCACATAGACCGTGTGGTTCCCGGCGAAGACGGCCAGCCAAAAATCGTGCCAATGCACGCAAAGGTTCAGGGCGACCCCGAGCCTAAGAAGCCGTCATTTTTCTCCCGTCGCTGGTTTAGGGAGAAGCTTGGGCTGGCCAAGCCGCCCCTTACGAGCCAGGAGCAATACGAAAAAGACATAGTAAACAACGACCCAGACCGCGAAAGCCGCAATGCAGCCATCATTCATGATGCCAAGAAAAAGGAAAAACTCCGGGAGAACCTGGAGCATTCAAAAACAGTTGCCAACGGCATTGATAATGACCGCCGCGCCCTTGCCAGGGCCCTTTTCGGCACCCTTGGCGACAATGACTTTGGCCCTAATCTGGGCGTGAATCCCGGCCCTCATGTAAGCTCCAATCGAAGTGGGATAAACATTTGTATAGCCAATTTGTATAACCAAGGCCACAGCTTTGAGGACATTTTAGACCCCAATAAGCTTAAAGAGGAAAAATCCATCGTGGGCGCGAATTTCATGGCCATGGCACATGACAACGCAAGCGGCGAGGAGAGTAGTGTGGAACACTCCAGACGCGCAGTGGCCGGCATTCTCAAAACATTTGCCGAAAAATATGCCGAGCTGCCTATCCAAAACATAGATTACACCAGCATGAAGGACATCGCCGGCAATTACAGGAGCCTGCATTGCCGCGGCTGGGTATCCTTTGACCTCAGCCAGGAATGTGAGAGGGATGGGGTAAAGGAAATAATTCAAACGCAACTGGGGGATAAGTTTGACCACATCCACTCCACTATCGGAGGTGTCTCTCAGCTATATAACCAGACGGAATACGCCGGCAACGCGTATAAAGTTCACAACGGAGATGTAGAAAACGATACCGTGTCACTTGGAATGCAATTCCTTAATACCAATGACCAAATAAACTCAACTCTTTCCAACGCGCAAACCGTGGGTGGCGTTTACAAGCAAATCAAAGAAGCCGGACTATTGGAGATATTAAAGAGTATTTACGTGCAAGGGGCGGAACTTAACATAATGCTTTCAAGGAATCCGGACATGCGAGAAAAGGCTTGTGAGGCGTTAATGCTTGGTGTAGATGTTGTAACCATCGAGAAAACAGAAAAGGGGAACAAATACGGAACCTTTTTCCCCGCAATAGACATAGAGATTGACTATTACAAGCCAACCACGGAAGCGCAAGTCATACCCAAGGAAGAAGCCGCCAAAATCGTCGAAAGTTTTCAAGGTATGGCAAAGGAGCGGGCGGATTGGCTGGACAATATGCCCTCCACCCTTGACAAAGACTTTTTTCCGCATTTATACGAAAACGGCAAACTTGACTCAAAAAGAGAAAGCTCAATGAAGGCTGATAATATGGGCGGCCTTGGCACGCTGGACCGTAACGGAAGCCGAATCAGCCTTGCACAAATGTATATGCTATCAAAGGGCGACAGCTTGGATGACATGTACGAGAATACACAAACAGCGCGGGACCTGCGCCAACAGCGCGGCAAAGAGCTGATGGGGATACTCAAGTCCCAAGACCCGGAAAAAATGGGGGAAATGTTTGCGGATATTGGCAAATCGCTGGCCGATTTCCCTGTGCCGGATGTGACCTCCGACGCGGCCATATACAAAAACATGCGTCAAGTCAATTTTATTACCAACGCCGGTATAAACTTTAATCAAATCATGAACGCGAGACCGGATGGCAACACTGATTACACCCCGGTAGAGCAGGCATATCGCAATAATATGACGCAAAAAGATTGGCTCCGGGCCGATACCGCAGTCATGGCGGCGCAAGCGTTAAAAGCCAACGGCGTCACAGCCCGCATTGATGTTATGGGAAAAGGCGAGTACACCTTGTCTCCCAAAGAAGACGGGAATGCTTCTGATTCTTCCTACAGTTTCAACAGGCAACGGGTAGAGGCTATAGAATACTCAAACAGAAAGGATTTTATCAAAGCCAATTACAAGCCGGGAACAAAATTGGGCGACTGTGGGCAACTTTTGGAAAAAAGCAACAAGGTAATGACTCCCATGATACAAAAAAGGGGAATGGAAGACCCGGGAATCCTTCAAAAAGAGCTCTCCGGCACCATAACAAACGATGAAATCCGGCAAATCCAAAAGCAAGTGCCCGGCCTACAGCCCGTGGCTCTACAGCGGGCAGGGACACTCACCAATGTGAATGATTTGGGCGGCAACCAGCGCGATAACGAACCCCAAAACCGAATATCGCCACCCGAAGTCTTTAACTTTCAACGTCGGCAACGCCAGCGGCCGGCATCGGCAAAATCCCCAGGTCAATCATTGTAAGCAAGAAAAAAATAAACGCATAGGAGGTTACTATGAAAGAGTTACACATCGAGGCAAAAGCCGACAACATTGATGCGGTGCTGGACCACATCTACAGCCAGATAGGGAACTGCTCCGAAATGTTGAAAAATCAAATAGGGGTAGCTGTTGACGAAATTTTTTCCAATGTCGCAAACTACGCCTACAACCCCAAAGTGGGCAAGGTGCTTATACGTGTTTCCGTTGGCGATGACATCTCCATCGAGTTTGAGGACGGCGGAATAGCCTACGACCCCCTTGCCCTAGAAACCCCAGACATATCGCTGCCGGTGGAGGACCGGAAAATAGGGGGGCTTGGAGTCCATATCGTAAAAAATATCATGGATTCGGCTACTTACCGACGCGAAAACAACAAGAACATACTGGTAATCAAGAAAAGCATAAGTTCTTGAGCTACAAACCGCTAAATGGCGTATAAAACTATGTAAACAATCCGCGCCCAACGCGGTTTAACTTGAAGGGAGACGAGAAATATGGCGGCATCAGAAGGACTATCTAAATTAGGCAGTTTTTTCAACGATATTGCAATTTTCTTCACCTTGATACCCATGACGATGATGGGGTACAGGGTGGTAAAAACAGCGGACGGCCAGTCCAACATGTATGAGAAGATGTGTTCCGAGAATCAGCAGCAACGGCAGCAACAGCAACAGCAGCAGCCGAAAGACAACCCATATGCCATGGCGATGCAAATGCTTGCCAGCATGATGCAACAAAAAACAAACCCAGACCCCGGGCTTGCGCAACAGGTTTCCAGCTTGCAGGCCGAAAATCAGAAGCTGGTGGCCTATATAAACAGTATAGCGGCTATGCAGCAGCGTGTGCAAAATCCGAATTCGCTCATAGGCCAAAGTATTAACAATAGGGCCAACGATTTTAACCAAAAGGCCGGGGAAACGGTGCAGCGCACCAATGAGCAAACCAACGTTAGCCCCGATGACATAAAAAAAGTTTATGTGCTACAGAAAAATGAAAAAAAGGTCAGCGAAAGCAATATGTCCATGAACGACGTATCACAATTGCTTGAAAAGGGTGCGGCTGTTCTTGTCCTTACCCCAGAGCAGGAAAAGCAGACTATGCAAAAGTTTGACGAGGACTTGAAAAATCTCCAAAAGCCTGCAACGGAAGCAAAGACGGCCACAGAGCCCGAAAAGAAGGAACCGGCCAATGAAGAGAAGAAGGCACTGACGGAAGAGAAGACAGCAACGACAGAAGAGAAGACAGCACCGACAGAAGAGAAGACAGCACCGACAGAAGAGAAGAAGGCACTGACGGAAGAGAAGACAGCACCGACAGAAGAGAAGAAGGCACTGACAGAAGAGAAGAAGGCATTGACGGAAGAGAAGAAGGCACCGACGGAAGAAAAGAAAAACGAGCAACTGAAAAATGAAGCACCCAAAGGGCCGTCAATGGCTGAAGTAAGAGAGACGAAAAAAGTCGCCTCCGACGCGTCTGAACGGTTAAAAGCCAATGTTGACAAGCAAATAAATTCGGTGCCGGAGCCATCCTCTGCCGTCAGAGGAATTACCGGAGCATCTGTCAGAGACAAGTTAATGAGGCAGGAAAAAATCCCCGGTGACGGCAACTGCTTATACCATTCAATTTTGCGCGCCGGCGGAATAGGCGATTGCAACCGCCAAAGCAGCACAATGGCAGATGTCACTAATCTGCGTAAGCAAACCCTGGACTGGATATCCAACCCGGAAAACGACAAAGCAATAGAAAATATGCTTGAAAACGCAAACTTGAACCAATTGACGGCATTAGAGATACAAGGAAGGTCAGCAGAGTTCGATGTCCTGTCCAAGGATGACTTAATCAAGAAAATCGGCACTACAAGCGACTGGAACGGTGCATTAGGCGATGTAGCCCCCCAAGTTATCGCCCAAGCCCTGGGCAGAGAAGTTAATATCCAAGGGTTTTCTCCGGGCAATGCGGACTATTATGGCGTGACCTTGGGGCAGCAGAAAGATAAGAGCACTGGTAATATCACCATTTACAGAGTCGGCGACCACTTCGAAATCAACAAAGATGTTGCCGACAAAATGAATAAAAGTATGTATCCGCAAGCATTCAACCAATATCAGGAAAAACAGAAAAAGCCTGTTACCATGGATGATATGAACAAAACTTATTCAGAGCCCAACAAAAGCGTCCTAAAGAGCGACGCAAAAGGAGGCCCCTCCGCCAAGCCAAAGGAAAACGGGATGGCGAAAAAGGCAGATGACAAAGCCCTGCAAAAAGAACCCCCTATAAAAGACGCGCTTGTGCCCAAAGGGCCGTCTAAAAGCAAAAAACCCAAGCAATAAGAAAGAGAATGCAATAAAATAGAATGAAGGTGATTGTCAATGGCATCAAGAGCTGAGGAAAAATTCGCTAAGTCCCAGTATGACAAAATTAATAAGCTTTTAAACGACAAGCCCAAAAAACAACAGTTGTGCACGCCGGATGACGCGGCAAGGTTTGATGAGATGTTTACCGCCACCGTCCCTGCTACGGATTTCATCGGCAAGCTACAAAATGCGCGGGCACGTGATGAAAACGGCTATACGTCCCAAGTGAATGCATATAAAAGTGCGAAAAATGGGGACCCCATTGCCTTTGACGCCCTAGACCCCGTCTTGAAAAATGTGCTGGCTACATTAAAAATGAAAGAGCTTATGGATAAGAAAACCCTTGAAAACCCGAATCAGCTTCTTCAGCTGCCGCCGGAGGATAAGGCCATACGCTTGGGATTAAGCCGTGCGATGGCTACAAAGGGTGGTTTTGCAGGCAAGGGCGAGCAATTTTTCGAAGATGCTATGGAGCAAAGGCGCAGATTGCTTAGCGAAGAAGAAATGAAGGGTATAGAGGACGACTTTCTTCGTTCCCCAACAGACGAAGCTAAAAAATTGCGCAACACAATGGTCGAGCAATCTGGCGGCCAAAAAATACCCTTGTCGCAGGCATATACTAATGCTCTTGCCGGCGTATATTCGTCATGGGCGAATTTGCCCCCCTATTTGCAGGATGTTATTTCCACTAAAAAGATGAACCAAGAAAAGGCAAACGGCAATTTCAGCAGCCCTGAAAAAACTGAAAGCCTTAATGCCCATGACCCGGCACTTAGACTGGGGCTAAACTTGGCGGGCAATACCCCGGGCGGCTTCGACGGTAAAAATAAGGAATTTTTCAAGAACGCCGATGCCAAGATGACTCAAAAGGTGTTTGAGAAAACATTTGAGCCTGCCACAAAGGAAGGTGCGATTCTGGCTGATAAACCGGAACCCCTCTCCAGCTTTTGGAAATCCCCGCTCAAATGGATACAAAATCATACTATTTTCAGAAAAAGTATACTTAAAGAATCACAGGAATCTAAAAACGATATGCTTGCCCGCAACGAATACTCTCAGCGCGTCATGCTTAAGATGATGTACGCCGGGCAGATAGGCGACCCAAAGATTATTGACGACAAAAAAGAAAAAGACAGTTTCGCGCCAAACATCTCTGATATGTTTACCACAGGCGTCCGCACAGGCATTATTCTGCCAGGCACCAACGCATTAGAAAGCGAGCAGGCAATAGAAGCCATATACGGGCCAAATCGTGGTCAGGATTTGGGTAATGTTAAGCGGCTGGCTGCTACTCACGGCGTTAAGCGGCCAAGTTTGGACGGCAAAGAACCGTACGAAGAGCTTAAATTAAAAGGCCCCGGCCTAGATAACCCGAATCTTAGCGCGCTTCGCAATCAATACGGGATTAATATCGCGGCGGGTGGCTTAGGCAACAAAGGTACGGACAACAAGACAATTAAAAACAAAGGCAACTGCGGGCATCTGTATTCCCATATCGCGGCGGGAGACAATAACAATAAAGGCGTGCTACTGGTGGGCCTTGAAAGCGACGCGCCCGGCAAGGGCAACTATGAGGGGCATACGCACTCAAGTGCCGCTATCTCAGAAACTACCTCTTGCTTCGGCACACAAAAAACGTCCACGGTAGGCGATAAATACGGCGGACGAGTAATAGACGCAAGCGGTGTAAATGTCAAGGAATTTACCCAAAAGATGAATACTCTTGACGAATACATGAAGAAAAACTATGAGGCCGCCAGAGACACCACAAACCCGGGCAAG
Organism: Defluviitaleaceae bacterium; assembly: GCA_009788085.1. Lineage (GTDB taxonomy): Bacteria > Bacillota > Clostridia > Lachnospirales > WQUN01 > WRAH01. The sequence continues at coordinate 357 of WQSB01000016.1, read as the reverse complement.
CAAAAGCAGGCCAAGGAAAATATCAAAAACCTGACGTCTTTTATTACAGAGAAGCAAAAGACGAAGGATGATGTGCAAAAATTTGAAGCCCTTGTCAAAGAAGGCAAGGATATTCCAACCCCGGCAAAAATAAAATCAATGTCAATTGATGACATCCAAAAGCCTACGCCAAACAAAGAGTCGAAAAAGGCCCTGAACGGAATACACATGAACAATGAACAGTTAAACAACGAGTACAAAAATATCACTAAAAGCAATGACTCCAACGCGCCGAAACTGCCAGCAAAGGGACCCTCCAACGCGCCGAAGCTGCCAGCAAAGGGACCCTCCAACGCACCGAAACCCCCACCAAAGGGA